>JBEGUT010000093.1:0-10155 GCA_041178745.1 Planctomycetota bacterium
GATCCCAATATGCATGACTGACCTGGACAAATCGAACTCCTGCTTCGCTAAGTCGTCGAGCCAGCAAGCACTGCCGTCCAAAATTCGCCGTAGGCGCTTGGTCGATACCGTAGAGTCGCTGAGTTGATTCGGATTCACCACTCAAGTCGAGCAACTCTGGAGCTTCCATCTGCATTCGGAAAGCGAGTTCAAGGGACTCAATACGTGCCTCAAGTTCACCGAGTGCGGGGTTTTTCTGCAGTTGATGCTGATTGAGTTGCTGTACAAAATTGAGTTGCTGACGTTGGTCGAGCCGTTTGGCTTTTGGGGCAGAGAGATTGGCTATCGTCGCGCCATTCATCGAGGCACCACTGGAACCGATACGAGTTGCTTGATGTTCGGCAGGCAAAAAAGCTGAACCGAAGTTTTGAACTCCTCCGTGACCTAAGGTTGGATTGATGGTTACAAACGAAGGTAGATTACTATTTTCGGTGCCAAGTCCGTAGGAGATCCAGGCACCTTTGCTTGGACGAACAAAGGTATCGCTGCCGGTATGAATTTTTAGTAAAGCACCACCATGAGCTTCGTTGGAGCCATGCATCGATTTGATAAAGCATAAGTCGTCAGCCAGTTTGCCAACTTCAGGAAATAAATCGCTGACCCAGGCTCCCGATTGTCCATACTGGCGAAAAGTCCATGGACTGCGAAGTAAATTTCCAGTTTGCGCAAATTGGATTCGCGGTTTTTCAAAAGGAAGCGGTTTTCCGCTGTCGCGGATGAGCAGTGGCTTGTAGTCGAAGGTATCGACGTGCGATGGTCCACCGTGCATAAAAAGAAAAATGACTCGTTTTGCTCGGGGAGTAAAACCAGGAATGCGAGCGTGATCTGCGATGGGTGCTTTTCCAAAAGCGGAATCGTTGCAAAGCAGATTGGCTAAAGCGATCGCGCCAAATCCCATAGCGCTACGCTGTAGCATGACGCGTCGAGAAAAAGGCAGGTTCTGTGGTGTGGGATGGCTGTACATTTTCGAAAAACGCTCAGTTACTTAGGTGTATTAAGGAATGTACATGAACTCGTTGCCCGTCATCATCGCATGGCAGAGTTCCGTCCATGCATTTCTATCCGCTTCCGATATTTTCGCCGGATCCCCAGCCGCTTCTGCAGCAAACACTTGGAAAGCCGACTGATGAAACTGATACGCCAGTGCAAATTCAGATGCATCCGCAAGTCGACCAACCGTTGAAAGGAACAGAATTTGAATCTTTGCTGTGTGATCGTCGTGATGTCTGAGGATCGAATGATTTCTCAATGGATGTGTAGCAAGTCGACTGGCTAATTCATGTGCTTGCTGTCGAACCAGCGGATGATTCATCAAGAAGAGTGCTTGGTGAGGCACAACGGTTGTTGTACGTTTACCGACGGAGACTCCTGAGTCCACATAATCAAATGTTGAGAATAGTTCATGCAGTGCAGCGCGATTGATGGGTAGATAGATTGTCCTGCGCAAAGCGTCGAATTCATTTTTGCCTCTTCCATCTTCGGCATAATTTGCACCATAACTAGCAGTCGCCTTTCCTCCGAATTGGCGATCTAGATTACCACCTATGCTTATAATCGAGTCTCTCAGCGGTTCGATTTCTAAGCGTTTGATGGTACGCCGAGTGAACAAGCGATTGTCTGGATCGGTCGTCATACTATGCGAATCTGCCACTGTCGATAAGCGGTAGGTGTGCGAAAGCATCAATTTGCGATGCATGTTTTTAAGTGACCATTGCTGCCTGCGAAACTCTTCCGACAACCAATCCAGAAGTTCCGGATGACTTGGCGATTCACCCTTTAAACCGAAATTGGATACCGAGCGAACGATCCCTTCGCCAAAGTGCCAAAACCAAAGCCGATTGACCATCACTCGCGAAGTCAGCGGATGTTGCGGATGAAAGAGTGACAGAGCTAATTCATAACGCCCACTTTTAGACTCAGGCATCTGTGGCTGTGGAATAGTGCTTTCCAAAATCGACGGAAGGCGGCGTGGTATCGGATCGCCGCGGAGTTGCAGATGGTTACCTCGCACATGTACCGGCACCACTTTCACAGCAGCTTCGTCGACTGCCATCACTCTTGGCAAAGCGGGAGCTTCCTTTTTCAATTGCTCGACCGATTTCTTAGCATTTTCAATGGCCATTTTATCAGCGTCAGATCGTTCTGCTTCCGGTTTAGCGCTCAGCTGATTGAGCATCGCTTCGGCCTCGGTGATCCTTACTTGGTGGGCAGAAATTTGTTGCTCGACAACTGGATCGGGAAGTTCGCGCGTATTCCATTGGCTAACGAAATTCAAATGTTCCATTGTCTTGGTGCTGTGGAAAATGCCTGCCAGAGCATAGTAGTCGGTTGCTGTGATCGGATCGAATTTATGATCGTGACAGCGAGCGCATCCCAGCGTTAGGCCCAATAATGCTTGGCCAATCGTATCAACCTGCTCATCCACCAAGTCGGCGACCAACTTAGGCTTGTCTTGTTCAGCAAGCATCTTCGGACCCAGAACAAGAAAACCTGTCGCCGTTAAATTTTCTTTCCGTTCCTCCAGCGAATCGGTGGTCAATAAGTCCCCCGACAATTGCTGAATAACAAATTCATCATACGGAAGATCATCGTTGAGTTGGCGCACTACATAATCGCGATAACGAAAAGCGACTGGATATTCATGATTCTCATCGGCGCCGTTACTGTCGGCATATCGGGCTAGGTCCAGCCAGTGTCGTCCCCATCGTTCGCCGTAATGTGGAGAGGCCAACAATCGATCAACGACCCGTTCAATCGCATCGGGATTCTTGTCATCAAGAAAATAGAGAACTTCTTCTGGGGTAGGTGGTATACCGATCAGATCCAGATACATGCGGCGTAGCAACGCCGACTTCTCGACATCTTTGGTCATCACCATTCCCGCCTCTTTCGCCTTCTGTTCAATGAATCGATCGAGAGGCGTATAAGACCAGTCACTGGCAATGTCGGGAACAGAGTAGCTCTTGACAGGTTGGAAAGACCAATGAGCTTTAGCTACCTCTCGTTTTTGCTCGATACTTGTGGCAGAACTTGGAGTTCCTTCGACACGCGGGTCAAACGCGCCGTCGGCAATCCATTTCGAAAAATTCGCAATCACCTCATCGGGTAGCTTACCCTTGGGAGGCATCTGAAAAGCATCGTATTTCAAAGCGCTTAGCAGCAGGCTTTCATCTGGTTTCGATGGGACAACAGCGGGTCCTGAGTCTCCTCCTTTACGCATCAGCGAAGGCGCATCCAAGAGTAGATTGCCCTGCAGCGTCTTAGCTTCTTGCGAATGGCAAGAATAGCAATGCTCAACTAAGACGGGGCGAATCTTGGTCTCAAAAAAAGTTTCCTGTTCATTCCCCCGAGCCAATCCAAAGAGGGCAACGATAACGGCAACGCAGAGCACTGGCGGACAGCAATGACGCCAGACTTGAGTCGATTTGATGATTAGCTCGATGAACGAAGGCACTTTTAGATCACTCCATTTTCTCGGAAGCTGTTTTTGCAGATTCCATGAGTCGCAAAGCAGTTGCTGCTATCTGACTGTCAGGAAATTCATCAAGGCATTGGCGATAACTGCTGAATGATTCATTTCCCTTTCCCAATTGACCGTAACAAAATCCCATACCCAACAAACCCATTTCGCGATAGGAAAGCCCTGAGGAGAGCATGGTTACTGCCCGGTAGCGATCGACCCAAGGGTAGCTTGCGAAAAACTGTAAGCTTTGTTGGTACTCTTCTACGGCACTCCCCCATTGTCTGTTTGCACAGTGGCGAATGGCCTGCTGATGATGTTTTGCCAATTTTTTCCGCAGCATCAAAGAAGTAAACACATAGAGCAGAGCTCCTGCGGCAACTCCCCATTGGCGATTCAGAAAGAATCCTGCGATACAAAATAGAGCGAGCACGGCCAGATTGACCAGCGCATTGCGCCACACAATCGGTCTGACAATGGGAACTCGGCTCATGGAAGGACTCGTGGAGGGTGGGAGAAGCGACCGCTTCCATGATCGCTAAGTTCCCACATTCTAATCGCTTCGCTACATGGGCATAAGCTTCAGGCGACTTTCCTCGAAGCAATGGCGAGAAGTGGCGTCGATCGACATGATGTTGAAGATCTTAGTGGTAGTTGTTTAGGGCGTGTCTATGTAGGTGGTTTTTGTGAACACCCCCCCTTTGGATTGTTCGAAAAGGGACAAGGGTCTATTCGAATATTGCCGGTACGGGATGCGCTCGGAGCCGGATAAAATGGGTCGTAAAGGCTAAAACAGGCAGAAAAGGGGGGTAAACCTAGCTAGATCGGCATGGGAATTAAGGGAGAGTCTTGTTAAACTGGGCGAACCAGTCAGGGTTTTAAGCGGGCCAGTTGCCGACCACGGTTCGCCTTTTCCAAGGTGGCGTAATTTCGCAGGCATGGCCAAGGGAGTGGGTTTGCTTTAGGGACGGAAGAAAATGAAAAACAAAATAATCCTGCCATCGAAGATCATGGGAGCGTTCATGGGTTACTGGAGCCATAAAGTGAAGTTATTCCCCGTGTCACATCCTGTTCGGGCCTTACTTGCAACCACCTTGGTATCGACCGGTCTTGAATCTGTGTCGCAAGCTACCGAACCGGTCATCGATGATCAAAAATCGGCTTGGACTATGAGTCTTCAGGAAGGCATCAAGGAACTTGATGCGAAGCAACTTCCGCAACTCAATGTCGCTCGACAAAAATTGACATCGGCGATGAGTGGCTTGGAGCAATATCTGCGTCCGCAAAGCAGTGCCGAAGGAGCGAAGTGGCTGGAGTTTCTTCACTGGCCCAAGTTGAAAGAAGCACTGCAGAAAGAGGATGTATCGGCGGCGGACTTTCAAGCCATTGAGCTACGGTTTCGACAAAACTATCCAGGTCTAGAGCTTGCTCCGTTCACGCAAGTAAGATCCGCTCTTGGCGAAATGTCCCACGCATTGCGATTTGGAAAGAACGCAGATCAAACGATGGAATTGCTAAAGCGTCGTTTGGAAGAACTGGATCAGCATTTGGCCAAACATCCTGTCGAAGAGGAACTGGAGCGAACGCGAGATATCGGTTTGCTTCAGTCTTATCTCTATGACAGTCGCCAGGCTCCAAATCTGCGATCGCGAATTGCGAATCAACATGCGCAGCCGAACATGCATGTGATTGTCGGGCAGAAGCTTGCCAATCAAGTGATTGGACGACCCGTTCATGAAGTCACACCGGTAAACGAAGAAATCTTAGGAACTAAAATCAGCGGCTGCAGTTTGATGACTGGGCAAGTCGAGTGCCGATTGATTCCCAATGACCAACACCCTCAATTCGAATTGGTGCTCGATGGAGATTTTTCAAGCAACAACATCGGTTACAATCGAGGTGTGAAGTTAAACACACGCGGTATGGCGCAGGTTCAAGCTCGGCGGATGATCACTGTGACGCAGTCGGGGCTGTTAGGTGGTGAAAGGTTGCTGGCTGGGCCGGTGTGTGTGGATACGGATTTCTGCACGGTCATCGATTCCATTTCTCATCGTTCGCAGCTTATTCGAAACTTGGCGGTTAAAACCGCAGCAAAGACCAAGCCCAAGGCAGATCGTATTGGTGAGCAGCGTTTGCAGAACCGAATTGCAGATCAATTCGCCAAGCAGATCGATCAGCAGCTTGGCGAAACCAACGGACAGCTCACGGGAAATAGTTTTCCGATTGTAACGCGTCTCGATTTAAGCCGTCCAACGAATCGAGGCTACACCACGGGCGACAAGATGGTTTTTTCGCTCAATCATGCACGTCCCTACCAACTCTCGGCGCCCTCGGCCTGTCCAATTCCTGAGCCAGAAGGGGACTTGGTAGTTCGCGTTCATCAATCGGTTTTGATGAACTATGGCGATACCATTCTGGGTGGTCGACAAATCAAGAGCGAGGAACTTCCTTCCCTGGCTAAGCAGTTCTTGGGAAGAGTCCCCGAGGAATTAGCTCGGCCGGAAGATGAGCGTCCCTGGTCGATCACATTGGCGAACTATCATCCTGTTGAATTGGAACTACGCGATGGATTGATCACGATTACTGTTAGAATTACCAGGATGGATCGAGGCGAGGAGCAGTCTCTCGATCAATCCCTTATCGTGCGAGCCGCATATGCGCCAACGACAGTCGATGGTCGAACTGAACTGGTGCGTCAAGGCGATGTGAAGATCGATTTGGTTGGACGTCAGGCACGTGGCACTCGAGCTGTTACGCTTCAAGCATTTCTTCAGGGTAAATTTGATAAGCTTTTCCGTGAGAAATTGCTCGATAAGGCGGCCGCTCAAAAAGACTCGCCACTAATGGGCTCTGTCAAAGAGCGTTTTCCGAACATTCCCGACCTGAAGTTGTCTGACCTCAAAATGGATCGAGGTTGGTTGCAGGCCGTTTGGCGATAATCTTTTTGCCTTGCGAGGATATCGATGGATCGATGGGTTGAAATCACTTTTGATTGCCTACCACTGCGTAATGCAGCCTCTGTGCGTGTTCCTACCGATGCTTCACCCAAGCTGGAGCAGAAGATAGGACGTTTGCACGAGGCCGCTGCTAAACATGGCACACACAATTCTTATTACTTGCATAATGCCAACTGCATTTTCCATCTTACCAACGATCCATCGATTGGTATGGTTCAATATCATTTCGAAGGTACCATCTTTACCGACTCGAATGATTGCAAGTCGATTCGCGCTGAACTCGCAGTGGATTTAGCGAAAGAAAATTGCAGTTGGCTCAACCAAGCTATCGTGCAGTGGTTAGCAGAAACCGTTCATCGGGCTGTGCTGGTTGAATTCGATCGTTACATCGCAGCGGGTGATCTTCAAAAAGTTCGGGAACGATTAGCTGCTTTGGAAAAATCGGTCGAGCAATCGGGTGGCTTTATTGGCATGTACCTGTAAATTTAATTCCTCACCGATCATTTACCTAAGACGCCAGGATGGAAGATATGAACCGAGATACTTTGTTTCTTCTAAAAGCTGATTTCCGTGATGGAGCAGATACGAGAGCTTTTTACTGTCCCGATTGCGCATTCATTGAAGGTGTTTTGAAGTATTTCCCGCATCTTTGCTATCATCTTGATATTCAGTACGTCGATTTTCAGCGACCGCGTAAGGGGGTGGTTGATATGATTGGCGAGCAGCATCAAGGTTGTCCTGTTCTGGTGCTCAATTCACATGCTCGTCCACCGGAAGGGATTGTATTGGGGCAATCTCAGGGGCATATGTTCATTTCTGGTGCTAAGGAAATCGCTCGTTATTGGCATTTGCAGTATGGTGTTTCGGCGAGCCACTAATGCATCGTGGTGGTAACCGGAATAGGCGTGCCGAATGGTCGGGTCCAGATCGAGTTTGATATTGCGATTAGCTGCGAAAAGGCCTACTGTTCCGCGTGGTTGAGTACTCTAATCCAAATCTCGCCGGTCGTTTGGATGGTTAAGCCAGCCTCAGAGATGGTTCGATCTGGGGTCATCGTCCTTTGCTGGAGTCGCCAGAGCCCATGCCAGCGCAAAGCATTCGCACCGAAAAGACGTGCTTCACTGCGTTGGTCGCCGCTGCGCTATTGGTCGTGAATCTTGCTGCGTTTGGCTGCAACAATAATCCCTTCGCTGCGACCCAGCCCGGTGGTACTGCTTCTGCGACACCATTGCTCGGAACTATGCCAACTGCTGGACAGGTCGCCGATATGGAAAGACGCGTTCAGGCATTAGATGACAACAATCGTCAATTGATAACTCAATTAGCTCAAGCGGAGCAGCAGCAGAAGCTATATCGCGAGCGCGCGGATCTTTTACAGAAACAGTTAGGCGATGTCACGGCCCAACTGCAGCAGACAACACTTGCCTCAAAAGATGCATCGCCAACAGTTCGAGGGATACAAGCTTCCTCGCAAGTAAAAAATTCCCAAGTGAAAGGAAACGTTAGCTTTCAAGCGAATAGTTCGCTGCAACAGGCCGCGTCGAGAATCCGTATTGAGGGAGCTGCGACCGAAGTCGATGGAGATACGATTCGCATTCGTATCCCGGCGGATCAGATTTTTACTGCAGGTTCAACTCAATTAAACCCGAGTGCGTCAAATATTCTTGATCCAATCGCTGCAACTTTGGTTACAGATTTTCCGAAGCAGCGAGTTGGAATCGAAGGGCATGCCGATGATGGCCCTCTCTACGGTGGCAGCTTCAATTCGCCATTGCAGCTTTCAACGGCTCAAGCGATGGCGGTAGTGGACTATCTACAAAAGAGAAATCAATTACCAAAAAATCAGCTATTCACGATTGGCCATGGTACGAATCATCCTCGAGCTGAGAACCAGACGGCAATAGGGCGTGCTGAGAATCGTCGTATTGAAGTGGTTATCTATCCGACAACCTTTTAGCTTGATTCTCTTATACTGCTCAGGAAGTCTATTAAAAACGTCCTTCTAAAAGACGCCGATTAATCGTAACGCCGCAACGGCAGTGAAGATCAGGATCAGGCTGTCAAACAATCGCTGTGGAATTTTGCGAACGATCCAGCGGCCGCAAAATAGTCCCACCAGAATCATCGGTGCCAGGATCACGTTGATCAATAAAGTGGAGCGATCGATCAAGCCGAGGTTCATACTGAAGGGGACTTTGCTGATATTTAGTATCAGAAAAAACCAAGCAGCGGTTGCGACTAACTGCATCTTAGGTAGCGAGATGGCTAAGAGAAAAATCGAAACAATGGGACCTGCGGCATTCGCCAGCATGGTTGTGATCCCCGTGAGAATTCCCATCATCCATGCAAACCAAGTGGTGTGAGGTACGTGCTCAAGCAAATCAGGTCGCCACATACGAAGCAGTTGTCCGCAACAAAGCGATAGGATGATCGTGCCGATTAAGGGTCGAAATACATTTTCATCAAGTTGATCGAGCAGCAACCATCCGATTACCACTCCAATCAAAGCGGGAGGTAGTAGTTTGCGAACATACGACCAGAGGACATCGCGTCCCAACATCTTCACCGCACAAATGTCACCGATGATTAGCAGTGGAAGCAGTACCCCTGTTGAAGTCCTCGCGCCGAATACGAGAGCGAACACGATGACATGAACCATACTGACGCCAGCCAAGCCGCTTTTGGCTACGCCGATGCCAAAAGCACCGATTACCATTAAGAGCCAGTCGCCTGCTGAAAAATCATTCATCGGTTGGGGAAACTGTTTAAGTGTTACGTTTCAAGGTCAAAGCTCGGCGGTTGCAATTCGCTGAGTATGTAAAACGAAACATAATCACAGCGGTCTAGGCAGGCCTGGGAACAACCAGGGGAGTCTAACAGACGGTATCGACTACGTCATCCGAGCAAGATAACAAGAGCAAGCGACAAAATGGATGGCAATTCACTATAATCAAAGGGCATCCATTTTCGGAGGCAAAGATCAATATCATCCTAGGAGTTTTCAAAATGAATTGTTTTCAAATGGTGAAGAGAATCGCTGGTTGCTTGCCTTTTCTTGCAGGACTTTTATGGTTCGTACCTGCTCCGTTGTCGGCAGCAGACGGTCTTCCCAAGGTGGGCGATAAATGCCCAGATTTCGAGATGGAAGGTACCGATGGAACCAAGTATAAGCTCAGCGATTTTGTCGGTAAGAAAGCTTTTATCATAGCTTGGTATCCTCGCGCTTTTACTCCTGGTTGCACCAAGGAATGCCAGTCGTTCAAGGATCATGGTGAAGCTTTGCGTAAGTATAGTGTTGCGTACTTCACGGCAAGTTGCGACTCGGTTGCGAAAAATAAAGAGTTTGCCAAGTCGTTAGGGCTAGATTATCCAATTCTCAGCGATCCAGAAGGCAAGGTTGCCAAGTCATTGGGAATTGCTCGTGAGGGAGGTGTTCCAACGGCTAGTCGCGTCACATTTATTGTTGGCAAAGATGGAAAGATTCTCGCAATCGATGACGCTGTGAAGACGACGTCGCACGGCCAAGACATGGCCGCAAAACTAGAATCGCTCGGCATCGAAAAAGCCAAGTAGCTGTGCAGTCTAGTTCGCGGGACTCATTGTCTGCACCACGCACGTTGTGTCACCAAATCGCCCAAACGCTTTCCAACGTCAGAGCGTTTTCCCGATTTGCGCAATACACCGTTCGCGGGATTCATT
>JBEGUT010000094.1:0-10127 GCA_041178745.1 Planctomycetota bacterium
TACGAAAGGAGAGACTGTGCCCTTTGGGAAGAATCCTGCGATCACCAATGGCACGATTGCTCCGACCAACCACGGGAGACTGCTATTTCCATGGTAAAGAGTGATTCCTCCAAGCCGCTTTGGTGTATCGGAAGCGTTTCCCAACTTAAACTTGACGATACTGTCCTTGTTAGCAAAGTAGACATACGGGCGCTGGGGATCAGGCAAGGCCATGGAAAGTCCATGCTCTGCTGAGGGCAGAGGGATAGCGCTGATCTGCTTTGGCAATCCATTACCTTCACCCAAGGCTACTTTGACAACCTGGTTGTCTGTGGTGAAGAGCGCAAATTGATTCGCGGTATCGATTACGCCGCAACGAATGTTTGACTCATCCGGGTTTAAGTTGATCGCACCAACGAACCTTGTAGGTTCAACTCTGTCTCCGATTGCAATCTTCACGACCTGAGCGGGATCTGAAGGTCCATTCGCAGTGCCGAGATACAGGAATTGATGTTCTTGGTCGACTAGCAGACATCCCGCCGCGCGCTGGCGTCCTACACCCACTGGAATAGTGATTCGACCGACAATTTCCTTTGAAAGCGGAGCAAATTCAGAAAGGATTCCTGATTGATAATGATATTCAAATCGCCGACCATCCTCCAAAACCACAACCGGTCCATTTCCTCCACGATGATTGTTTTCAGCTGAGAAAGATTCCGCTGCGCGATACTCCGAGGAATTCAAGCTTACTGGATTGACAATCGCTGGAAGTTGATCGTCATCACCAGTGCGTATTTTCAAAGCTCTTGGAGGCTGGCCGAGGGTTCCGCGATTTCGAACATAGAGATGCTTACCGGTGCTGTCGATCGAGGCGGCGACCAAATCTCTCCCCGAACCTGTAATGTTGCCGAATGGTGCATCATTGATCCACCATAGGGGAGCCACCGAAACGATGGCCGTTCCTGCAATTAAAGCGATACCCTTAGCCAATCTCCTGGATCCGTCTGGAATATTGTCGGTCGCTACAAGATTCGCAGTGGTCGGTTTATCCATTTAGGCATCTCTGATGAAGGGCTATCACCTGATCACTCGAACGCGGAGTTGAGTTAATGAGAATCTTCCCGCTAATAGAAAGCCGAGTCAATGTTATCATTGCATTCGCTCATTTTTTTACTGATTCATCCCACCGCAACTCTTCGGGGAGTTTGACTACGGGCAGCCGATTTGCCTGAAAGGTTCATAAAGATAAAGTGGCAAGGGAGACAGTAGTATCTTGGCTCCGACTGATCACTGGCGAGGTATAGTCAATTCTCGAATCCGAATTGTAAGAAAACAATAGAGGCCCTACTCGGCTAAGAATTTCCCCAGGCCATAGCCACGATCGTTGGTCATCCTCTTGCGGAGTTTTTCATTATGTCCAACCAAGTTAAAAGTTAAAACTGAGCGCACGCCCAGCGAGCAACAACTCGTCGATGTTGCGTCGATCCTAGCTGCCGGAATTCTGCGACTTCGGGAGCGAGACTCGCTTCCGGACAGCAAACACACTGGAAATCTTACCAAATCCGCTTCGAATCGCCTTGTGCTTTCCATCGAGAATGTGCTCGCTGTAGTCGATACAAAACTTATCCTCAATCCAACCGAATCCAAACAAGTTCGAGCAGTCTTTGATCTCTATGTACAACAGGAAGGGTAGAACACGAAGGCTTGATCGGAATGGTGCAGGAATTGGACGCAGGTAGTTGGCGAACAAAAGAGTGGACGACCAAACAAGTTACGGCCAAAGGGGGGCGGATGTACGACAAGAATACTCTTGACGGGATGCTGCGAAACATCACTTACCTCGGTAAGCTCAAATACAAATCCGAGGTTCATGAGGGAGAACACGACCCGATCAACATCTGGTATTTTTGAAATCGTGTGCAGAGTCTGCTTCAGCGAAACGGCAGTCACGGTGACGCACTCATCGGAAACCGCTTTGGAGCCATCCTCTAGGGACTGCTCTACTGCAAATCGTGCGACTTCTCGATGTCACCGACCCACGCGACCCAACAGAACAAAAGTTATCGCTACTTCATGTGCATCATGGCCCCACCGGCGTGAATCCGGTTGGCGGCCCCAGACTATAAACAGCGAAGTACCTCAACGACATGAAATTCGCGTCAGGCTGGACGCCACGGTTTGGCTAAGTTATGATCGACCAGGCGATTCGGTTGATTTAGCTCCGTATCGATTTATGAGATCGACGTATGCCCCATTCCTGGCGATCTTTATTGTTGACAGCCACATTCCTAATGGTAGCTCTTTGGGCGCGTTGGGGATTTCTAGCGGCGGACTTCGAGAATGAAATACAACCACTGCTGACCCGCTATGGGTGTAACTCAGGTGGTTGCCATGGCAAAGCCAGTGGGCAAAACGGTTTTAAGCTTTCCCTGTTCGGTTTTGATACCAAAGCTGATTACGAGGAAATTGTCTTTAGAGCCCGAGGCAGGCGAGTGAACGTTGCTATTCCAGAGCGAAGCTTGCTTCTTTTAAAATCGATTGGCGCGGTGCCTCATGGTGGAGGGATAAGACTTGCGCCGACAAGCCAAGCTTATCAGGTTCTCAAGCAGTGGATTTCGGATGGAGCACCACCTGCATCTCCCTCCGCACCGCGTCTGGTATCGATTCGCATCGAACCCACCGAACGGTCGCTCCATAGTGGAGAACAAGTCAACCTGCGAGTGCTGGCCTCTTATAGCGACAATCAAGAACTTGATGTCACTAAGCAGGCTGCTTATGCGAGCAATATCGACGTGGTTGCGAGTGTCAGCGAAGAGGGGGTTGTTACCGCTGGCAAGGAGTCGGGAGAAGCGACCGTCATGGCTCGATTCATGGGGCAGGTGGCAGTCTTTACCGCCATCCTTCCCCACGGTGCTCCACTGCCTCACATCGATAACTTCTCTGCCCGCAATTACATCGATGAGCTTTCGGTTGATAAGTGGAAAAAGTTAGGTCTAACACCTACGCCGGTTTGCGATGATGCGACATTCATACGACGAGTAACCTTGGATGCAAATGGACGATTGCCAACGGCTAAAGAAGTTCGAGATTTTCTTGCGGATCAAAACCCTAATAAGCGGGCAGAGTGTATTGATCGACTGTTGGATTCACCAGAGTATGCCAGTTACTTTGCCCTCAGGTGGGGATCGATCCTTCGCAATTCGAATCTGGCTGGCGCAGATCAAGCTTCTTATGCATTCCATAATTGGCTCAAGGATATGTTGGCGCGCAACCGTCGATACGATGAGTTCGTCAGAGGCATCATCGCTGCGAGTGGTGAATGGCAGGATGCCCCTGCTATCAACTGGTATTGGCAAAGCCGCGACGATCAATTACATCAGGTAACTGCCGACACGGCACAGGTTTTCTTAGGTCAACGACTGCAATGTGCCAGGTGTCACCACCATCCATACGAACGCTGGAGTCAGGATGACTATTATGGTCTAGCCGGTTTTTTCACCCGACTTGGACGCAAAAGTTTTGGACAACCACCTCCTTACTTCGCCTCTGCAACAGTCACCACGGGAGAAAAGAATCCACGCACAGGGAAGGTGCCTGACCCGAAATACCTCAGTGGCGAATCAGCCACATTCTCGGCCGAAGAAGACCCTCGGCATGGATTGGTCGACTGGATGGCCAAACCGGAGAACCCATTCTTCGCTAAGTCCTTAGTCAATCGACTTTGGGGCCATTTCTTCGGAAGAGGGTTGGTACATGAAGTGGATGATATGCGCGCGACGAATCCCGCATCCAATCCACAACTTCTGGATGCTTTAGCAAAAGACTTTATCGAGCATCAATTCGACATGAAGCATATGTGCCGCGTGATGCTCAATAGCAACGTTTATCAACTTGGTAGTGAGCCTACCGATGGCAACAAGAAAGATCGACAAAATTTCGCTCGCTACTATGGTCGCAGGATGATCGCAGAAGTGTTTTTAGATTCGGTGGATCAAGCTACGGGAGCAAAGACCAAATTCAATGGCGTGGCCAGTTCAGCACGCGCTGTCGATCTGCCACATGAGAATTTTGGGTCCCATTTTCTTGATACTTTCGATCGCCCTCGCCGTGTGACTGGCTGTGAATGTGAGCGATCCAGTGGAGCGACATTGGCCCAAGTGCTGGCCTTGGCTAACAGCGACGATATCGAGAACAAAATCGGTGATGGTCAAGGAGTCATTGCTAGATTGGTGAAAGATCAGAAGTCCCACGAAGAGATTGTCGATGAATTGTATTTGGGATCGCTGAGCCGATTTCCGACTGCTGATGAAAAAGCCAAGAACAAGTATTTTGTTGATGCAGTCGAGAACAAAACTGAGGCATATCAAGATCTGCTGTGGACCCTACTGAATTCTCGCGAGTTCATGTTTAACCATTGATTAAGGACGCAAACAATGCTCGAAATCGAGGGAATCTGTGACGATTATCGAAGCGATGGGGCATCTGTTGCAAAGCGATGGGGTGCTTCAGGCGTCAGTCGCCGTACGTTCCTGCAGATAGGCACATTGGGAGGCGTTGGCTTTGCGGGACTATCGCTTGCAGATCTATTTCGAACGCAGGCAGCAGCCCAAGAGCCAGTTACCTCAAAACGTAACAAGTCGGTGATTCTAGTGTGGCTCGCAGGGGGGCCTAGCCACCTTGATATGTATGATTTAAAGCCCCAAGCTCCAGCGGAGATTCGCGGGGAATTCCGCCCTATCGAAACGAATGTCTCAGGCATTCAGATCAGTGAGCATCTACCTTATCAAGCTCGAATTATGGACAAGCTTGCGATCGTCAGGTCTGCATTTCATACCAATGCTGGGCATGGAATGGGAAGCCAATGGATGTTGACGGGTTACCAACCAACGATCGAGGTTAATGACAATATTTATCCTTCGTGTGGAAGTGTGGTAGCAAAGATGAAGGGGCCTAATGAGCCAGGTTTACCGGCTTATGTCAACCTGCCTCGCTTGCTACCACTTGGCAAGGCGGCTTACTTGGGAGCATCGTACAATCCGTTTTCGCCTGATAGTGATCCTAATCAAGATTCTTTTGCGGTCCGGAATTTGAAGTTGCCAGGGAGTGTTCCGATCGCCCGTTTAGATCGCCGTCGTGTCTTGTTAGGCCAACTTGATCAACTTCGTCGGGACATTGATAACAAGGGTGATCTGGTCGGCTTGGATAAATTCTATCGCGATGCGATCGAGATGGTAACCAACGATAAAGCTCAAACGGCCTTTGCCATTCATAAGGAACCTGCGAGTCTTCGTGATAAATATGGTAGAAATGATCTGGGGCAAAGTTGCTTGCTTGCAAGGCGACTGGTCGAGGCTGGTGTGACCTTTGTAACGATTCAAGCCGGGGGTGGCTGGGATACACACGGCGACAACTTCAAGCAACTCAAAGACAACTTACTCCCCAAGTACGATCAGGCCGTTGCCGCCTTGGTGCAGGACCTTCATGAGCGCGGACGATCCGAGGATGTCCTGGTCGTATCCTTTGGTGAATTCGGCCGTACACCGAAGATCAATGGTGGTGCTGGCCGCGATCATTGGCCAGGTGCGATGTCGATCCTGTACGCCGGTGGAGGTTTGAAGATGGGGCAAGCTATCGGCGAAACAAATGCGTATGCGGAATATCCAACGAGCAAGCCTTATTCGGTCGGATGTGTCCTGAGTACGATCTACCATTGTTTAGGCATCGATCACAAGCACATTTTCTATGATCCGGCAAATCGGCCTTTACCGATTCTCAATGAAGGCGAGCCGATTGAAGAATTGGTGTAAGAATTATGGATTGTAGACGATGGGTATTGATTTGTAGTCTTTTGATTCCGAATTGTGTTTGGGCTCAATTGCCATCGCCAAGGCTCGATCGGATATCACCCTTGGGTGCGGCAGCCGGCGGGAAAGTTGAATTGGAAATCGTTGGCTCTGACCTAGAGGAGCCAAGTCTCATCTTTGATCATCCAGGGCTTTCCGCAACAAAGATTGAGGGGAAGGATCGCTTCTTTCAGATCTCCGTTTCTAACGAAGTCCCTGAAGGAACGTTTGATTGTCGTGTCGTTGGAAAATACGGGATCAGTAATCCTCGGTTGTTCGCCGTGCATCGAGGCTTGGTAGATGTTACCGAAGTCGAGCCCAACAATTCCCAGTTCGGGGCACAAACGATTCAGGTCAGCGACGTTGTGTTTGGGATGAGCGACAACAATGAGTTGGATGTCTTTAAGATCCAACTCAATCAAGGCGTACGGGTCACGATCGATTGTTCGGCTGGTAGGCTTGACTCGATGCTTGACGGAACCTTAACAGTTGTCGATGCGCAGGGAAAGCAACTAGCGGCAAGTAGCGATTATTTTGGTAGAGATCCGATGATCGATTTCATCGCGCCGTCGACTGGGGATTACTGGATAGTGCTACATGATTTGTCTTATCGTGGTGGGTTGCCTTATCGATTGATGGTCACGACAAGGCCTTATGTCGAAAACGTATTTCCTAGAGTCGTACAGGAAGGACGGGATGTTACCTTCAAGGTGCTCGGTCGAAACTTAGGTGCGGTGTCGATTGAAACAACAAAGATGGTACAGGATGGTAAGCTCTTTGAGGCGAGTTTCACGGCTAAGTCGCCAACAGATGTGCTGGAGTTTGGCAAGTTCTTATTTCTTGAACATCCGGCCCAGCATTCGGTGGTACCTACCGCATCCACTTGTACCGTAAATGGATGGCAGGTTCGTCCTGAATTTGACGGTGTTCCATCGGTCAATGCCATCAATGTAATGTCGACTGATTTGCCCATCACTGAAGAAGTCGAAGGCAATGATAATGGTGCACCCCAGCAAATCGAGTTGCCGGTTGCCATTAGCGGTCGATTCGATTTTCCTCGAGATGCGGATTGGTATGCATTCACTGTAGCCGAAAACGGAAATTACAGCATCGATGTCTACTGCGAGCGGATCGCTGGACAAGCGGACCCTTACGTAGTGATTGTCGATGAACAAGGAAACCGAGTTTTTGAGCTCGATGATTTTGGCCATCGTATCAATGCATTTGATGGACATTTGCGTGATCCATCGGGAATGGTCAATTTGAGTCAAGGCAAGCAGTACAAAGCATTAGTTCAAGATCGTTATCAGCGGGGCGGACCTCGATACCAGTACGTTATGGTGCTACGGCCTAGTCGGCCAGATTTTTTTGTTGCCACCATCCATTCGCAAAATCCAGGGCCTGGTGGTACAAACCTATGGAGGGGAGGGGCCGCTTATTTGAATTTGATCGTCCATCAGACCGGCGGGTACAACGGTCCGATTGTGATCATGGCTGAAAATCTTCCGCAGGGCGTACATGCTGTTCCAACGACAGTGGGGTTAGGTAGCAGTGGAACCTTTGTTCTGTGGGCAGACCAAGATGCACCTGAAAGTGCGTTTCCGATCCGTTTAATAGCGACCGGGGAGAGAGGTGGCGAGAAATTGACTCGCGAAGTTAGGCCTTATTCAAGGGTATGGAATCAGGGAGATGGTACGAGTCAACCGATGCGCGAGCACTGGATCGCAGTTCGTGATAAGGCACCGTTCTCTTTGAGTTTTCAGGAGTCACGAATACCGGTTGTTGCAGGGGAGAAAGTCGAGGTAAAGCTGAAGTTAGCTCGGCTGTGGGAATCCTTCAAAGAACCGCTGAACATTCTCCCCGATTCATGGCCTGGAAACTTCAAAATCAATAGTGTGCAAATCCCAAGTGGAGTCGACGAGGTTACAGCGACCATCGAAGTTCAAGCGGGTACTCGGGCAGGCGAATACACATTGAGTGTCCTGGGGCAGGGGCAAGTCCCATTTACTAAGAAGCCCGATGGCAGTGAGGTAAAGAATACATTGGTATCTCTACCGAGTCAGCCGATCACGTTATTAGTACAAACTCCGGAACCGGCGAAAAAGTGATCGCGAGGCAGGTCGTCAGGTCCCAAAGTAAAACACGTCGGGCCTTGACCTTGGAATGCTAAAATGAGGGACGACCGTGTTGTGTGGCTCGACATCGACTGCGACCAGCTTGCGCACCAAATTCGCGCCATCGAGTTTTTTCAAGAAGACTACGAGTCGGCCGAGTACAAAGTTGTTGAATCCGACGGCAAATTGGAGGTCCGCGAATATCAGTCATAGAAACCTTCTTGGTCATCTCCCAGTTACCGTTCATCACCAAAGCAGGCTTGAATGCTAAGTCGTCATCGCATTGTTTGCGACTGTAAGATCGGCTTGAGGGAATCACGGGCGTTGGTTTGAGTCAACAATCCATTTCAACGGGGCCCTACTAAAGACTGAAGGTTCAAGGACTAGATGTCAGTTTTTCCAATTGCGAAGATTTGTACTCGGCTTGGCATGGTAAACTAGTCAAGCTACCTTTGCCCAACAAGACGCTTCAAGGAACGACTCATGAATACAGCGCGATCAAAAAATTTGCTTCTGACTTTTAAGGCATTGCTTGCCGCTGTCTGCTGCTTGTTCCCCACGATCGCCTGGGCGCAGGGGAAGCCGTTGAAAGTTTTTATTCTCGCTGGCCAGTCGAACATGGAGGGACACGCGGAAGTCAGTACCTTTGACTACATTGGCAAGGATCCGCTTACGGCTCCGATCCTCAAGGAGATGCGCAATCCTGATGGAACACCGCGGGTATGCGACCGTGTGTGGATGTCCTATTTGACCGGCCCTTATGACGGCAGCGCCAATGGAGAAGGCTTAGGAAAATTGACTGCTGGCTTCGGTGCACGTGGAAATAACCCAACGAGAAACGGCAGCAAGATCGGTCCTGAATTTACGTTCGGAATCTATTTGGAAAAAGAATTGGCGGAACCCATCTTGATTATCAAGACAGCTTGGGGCGGTAGATCACTCAATACCGAATTCCGTCCACCCAGTGCCGGTCGATACAAGTTGCCCAAGGAGACTCAGGAAGTGTGGGATAAACATCCCCAGGGTGCTCATGGGATCCCGAAACTTGAAGACCGGAAAAAATGGCAAGATCAAAAGGACGCTGCATCCGGTGTGTTTTACCGAATGATGGTCGAGCATGTGAAAACAGTTCTGGCTGATCCCAAACGGGTTTGTCCGGAATATGACGAGAAAGCTGGGTATGAATTGGCAGGCTTCGTCTGGCTTCAAGGGTTTAACGACTTGGTGGACGGGCAGACTTACCCAAATCGCAATTATGACGAGTACTCGCGTTTATTGTCACACTTCATTCGCGATATTCGCAAAGACCTTTCAGCCCCGAAGATGCCATTTGTGATCGGCGTGCTTGGGGTAGGGGGCGAAAGCGAAAACGAGGCATTCCGCAAGGCTATGGCAGCTCCGGCCGACATGCCCGAGTTCAAGGGGAATGTGGTAGCTGTTGAGACCGCTCCCTTCTGGGACAATGACATTGCCGCAGCCGAACCAAAGAAACGGCAGTACGATGATATCGTCGGCACGGCGCACACTTTAAAAGCGGATGGGACTTATGACAGCGAATGGAAATGGGAAAACTACTGGAAGCCCGTTGGAAAACCCGTGCCAGAAGAACGTATCTGGCGTTTCGTAACGTTGGATGCCACGGAAGAAAAAGACAAGCTGGAAAAATACGATGCTAGGCGATTCCGTGACATCACGTTACCAACCGGAATGGAGGATTGGTACAAACCTGAATTCGATGACCGGGAATGGATGGTAGGAAAAGCTCCCATCGGAAAGGGCGTGTGGGATCACAGCGGTATCAAATTGAACCAATTCACCTCTCCATGGGCAGAGGGGGAGTTTCTGCTAATGCGCACGACTTTTGAAGTTGAAGAGCTCAACTACGATTCGTATCGCATCGCCGTTTTGGCTAGACAAGGATTCCACATTTATCTCAACGGACAGAAGATACACACCTACATTTGGTGGCAAGATAAGCCGCAGTACAGGTCTATCGTGCTAAATGAAGACGAGGTCAAACATCTGAAGAAGGGAAAGAATGTGTTGGCAGTCTATGCCAACGATCAATACGATCTCAATTCCACAGATCATTACGCCGCGATCGATGTGCGGATTGAGGGGATCACCAAAGAGGACAAGGAGAAGTTAGATCTCGATTTAGAGAATGTCCTTTCCCCCAAGGATCGGGAGG
>JBEGUT010000095.1:0-10101 GCA_041178745.1 Planctomycetota bacterium
ACTCAGTGCGCTCGGTACGGTCACGATCAACATTGAAGGTGCCAACGATAATCCAGTCGGTATTGCCGATGCAGGCACAGCGACCGAAGCGAGCGGTTATGCCAACGCGACCGCAGGTTCGAATGCCACCGGTAATGTACTAGGCAACGATACCGATGTCGATTCAGTGGCTAACGGTGAAACCAAGACGGTCACGGGAGTCGTGGCCGGAGTAGCAGGTAATGCTGCAGGCTCAGTGGGTTCCAGTGTCACAGGCGACTTCGGGGCCATCACCATCAACGCTGATGGATCCTTCACCTATGTCGTCGATGAATCCAACACCACCGTCCAGGCTCTACGCTTATCCAGTCAAACGATTACTGATGTCTTTACCTACACCGTGACTGACACTGGTGGTCTGACCTCGACCACGCAAGTTACCATCACCATTCAAGGTGCCAATGACGCACCAGTATCCAGCGATGACACCACGATCGCGGTGGAAGCTGGTGGTTTATCAAACGGCACTGCAGGTACCAGTCCATCCGGCAATGTGCTCACCAACGATAGCGATGTCGATAGCGCTACTAATGGAGAAACCAAAACGGTTACTGGAGTCACTGCAGGAGCACAAGCAAGTGCCTCAGGCTCCGTAGGTTCGAGTGTTACCGGTTTGTATGGAGCAATCACCATCGGTGCCGATGGCTCTTACACCTACACGGTCGATAATGGCAACGCAACCGTGCAAGCCCTGCGACTCTCCGGTCAAACCCTGAACGATGTCTTCACGTACACCATGGCCGATACGCTCGGCCTGACCAGCACCTCGACCATCACTGTCACAATTCAAGGCGCCAACGATACACCGGTTACCAGCGATGATACCAACACGGCCGTCGAAGCTGGGGGTGTAGCCAACGGTACTTCGGGTACTAATCCAACAGGCAATCTGCTCGCTAACGATAGCGATGTCGATAGCGTTGCCAATGGCGAAACCAAGACCGTCACGGGCGTGGTGGCCGGTTCACAGTCGAGTGCCTCGGGAGCGGTCGGCTCAAGTGTCACCGGCATCTACGGATCGATCACGATTGCAGCGGATGGTTCGTACTCCTACACCGTTGATAACTCCAATCCTGCGGTTCAAGCTTTAAGACTTTCCGGTCAAACACTTTCGGAAACCTTTACCTACGAAATGACCGATACCGGTGGACTCAGTGCGCTCGGTACGGTCACCATCACCATTGAAGGTGCCAACGATAATCCAGTCGGTATTGCCGATGCAGGCACAGCGACCGAAGCGAGCGGTTATGCCAACGCGACACCAGGTTCGAATGCCACCGGTAATGTGCTCGGCAACGATACCGATGTCGACTCAGTGGCTAACGGCGAAACGAAGACGGTCACGGGAGTCGTGGCCGGAGTAGCAGGCAATGCTGCAGGCTCGGTCGGTTCCAGTGTCACAGGCGACTTCGGGGCCATCACGATCAACGCTGATGGATCCTTCACCTATGTCGTCGATGAAACCAACACCACCGTCCAGGCTCTACGTTTGTCGAGCCAAACGATTACTGATGTCTTTACCTACACCGTGACCGACACTGGTGGTCTGACCTCGACCACGCAAGTCACCATCACGATTCAAGGTGCCAACGACGCGCCAGTGTCCAGCGATGATACCACGATCGCCGTGGAAGCTGGTGGCCTCACCAATGGAACCGTAGGTACCAATCCATCCGGCAATGTGCTCACCAACGATAGCGATGTCGATAGCGCTACTAATGGAGAAACGAAAACCGTTACTGGAGTCACTGCAGGAGCACAAGCAAGTGCCTCAGGTTCGGTAGGTTCGAATGTTACAGGTTTGTATGGGGCAATTATCATCGGTGCCGATGGCTCCTACACGTACGCTGTTGATGACAACAACGCAGCCGTGCAAGCCCTGCGACTCACCGGTCAAACGCTGAACGATGTCTTCACGTACACCATGGCCGATACGCTCGGCCTGACCAGTACCTCGACCATCACTGTCACAATTCAAGGCGCCAACGATACACCGGTTACCAGCGATGACACCAACACGGCCGTCGAAGCTGGGGGGGTAGCCAATGGTACTTCGGGTACTAATCCAACAGGCAATGTGCTCGCTAACGATAGCGATGTCGACTCCGTGGCCAATGGCGAAACCAAGACCGTCACGGGCGTGGTGGCCGGTTCACAGTCGAGTGCTTCAGGATCGGTCGGCTCAAGTGTCACCGGTATCTACGGATCGATCACGATTGCAGCGGATGGTTCGTACACCTACACGGTCGATAACTCCAATCCAGCGGTTCAAGCATTAAGACTCACCGGTCAAACACTTTCGGAAACGTTTACCTACGAAATGACCGATACCGGTGGACTCAGTGCGCTCGGTACGGTCACGATCAACATCCAGGGGGCTAACGATGCGCCCGTGGCATTCAATGACTACAATATCGCGATCGAAGCGGGTGGAACTGCCAACGGAACTGCAGGCTTTAACCCATCTGGCAACGTTCTTGGCAACGATACCGATGTGGATACGAATGCCAATGGCGAAACGAAATTGGTCGTCGGTGTTGCCGCAGGCTGGCAGGCGAGTGCCAGCGGATCGGTCGATAGCAGCGTGGTCGGTAACTACGGTTCCATCACGATCGCTTCAGATGGTTCGTATGCCTATACCGTCGATAACAGCAACTTAGACGTTCAAGCCCTCCACAGCGCAGCCGACACGCTTAACGATATCTTTACTTACACCATGCAGGATACCGGTGGCCTTACTGCTACGGCTACCGTGACCATTACGATCCAAGGTGCCAACGATGCACCCATCGCCGTAGACGATAGCTACTCGACTGCGGAAAACAGCAGCATCTCCATGAATGCGAGGTTGAATGATTATGAACTGGATTCGGGAGATCCGTTTACGATCACTTTTGTATCGATCGTTTCCGGCTTAGGCAATGTCCAAATCGTGAATGGTGAGATTCTCTATATACCAGGTGCGGATTACGACTATCTTTCGGTGGGCGAGACTGCGTTGGTAACGATCACTTACGAGATTCAGGATGCTGCGGGACTGAGCGATACGGCGACTGTATCGCTGACCATTCAAGGTGTTCGCGATGCCTTGCATGTTGTATCTAACGATGCGTACGCGGTCGAAGATGTACCCTTTGCCTTCCCGATCGCGATCACGCAAATTGATATTAATGGGGAACAGTGCAGCGATGTTATCATTCGTGGCCTTCCCGCAAACTCTAAGATGATGGACGCTGCCGGTCAGCAACGATTGGTTGCTGCCAGTGGCTTGGTCAGTGTTTTCGGTATGGATCTCAGCACGTTAAGTATCGAATTACCTCGCCACTATTCTGGTCAAATCGCAGTTGCGATCGATGTTGCATCGAATCTCGGTAATTTCGCAACTCAAACATTTCATCATATCATCAACGTCGAAGCTATAGCCGACATGGCTCAACTCAACGTTACCGGTGGACGCCTACAGATTGGCGGGACAATTTCGCTTCCAGTCAACTTCCAACTTCAAGATAATGATGGTAGCGAAGTCCCGACTATGGGGGTACGCGGGTTACCGTTGGGAATAGCCATTACGGATGGTACAAGAACTATCGTATCAGATGATCCCGATCGTTGGTATGACATTTCCGATTGGCGATTTGACAAGATTCGTCTTGATTCCGCAGGGGGCGTTCCCGGTAAGTTCATACTCTCCTATCGCCTGACCACAACCGAAATCGCCAACAACAACATGGCAAGCGTTGAGGCTACAGCTGAGATACAAATCGATGCTGTCCTTCCTCAGCAAAGTATTGCGTCGTCGAAAACCGATCCTTCCCTAACAGCTACATTCAAATCCGATTCCAGTGACGATCCAGCGGATGAGTCTAGCAAAGCTGACCTTGAAAGCGTGGCTCCATCGTCATTCTCGTTAGCATTAGGCGATACTTTGGAAGCAGATGAAAGCAGCATCAATGTATTGCCACAAGAAACTGCTTCAACTCTGACCGATGAGCAAATTGATAGATCAACGCCAGCAGATATTCTTCGCAAACTTCCGGCAGATGCAAGCTTTACTCATCTTGAAGCAATGCTTGGAAATACCCAAGCCATTGATATATCAGCCGACAGCATGACTCAACCCGTTTATCGTTTCCGCGAGACTGTGCCAGAAGTCTTCGTCAAAGAGGAATACAAGCCACTTGACCTATCTGAAAAGAATGCCCTTTCAAGTCAACTGAGAGAAGAGGCGATGCAGACTCGTGCTTTTTCGATTCAGAGTAGTTTAATCATGATGTGGCATCTAATTCGTTCGTCGATTCTACAATCTGAAGGTCAGTCCGACTCAGATTCCAGGTCGGAAGCAAGACCGTCATTACGAGTAAGTCGCCGCGACGAAGAACAATAAAATAAGTAAATCGCGAACCGCGGAAATTTTCTCGGCCTACGATCGAGCCGCGGACGGTTGCCTAGCCGCGATTAGCCTAGCCCTGCGTTTGTAGTCAGGCAGTCAACGAGGCCCTAGCAACAGATCCTACCCAACTGAAAAAGCAAGTGATGCAAGAGATGGCAAAAACGCTAGGAATTTACGTTGGCTCGTAACATCCTGCACATTCGGTACGAACCGCACAAACTCTGTATTTGACAATTCCGGAAAACTCGATGTTTACAGGGATTTATTCTCCGGAATCGAGGTTTGATTTTTCCATAAAGCAGCGAAACCTCTTGAATAACCTACGTTTTCGTATTCTTCATGGTATTTCATAGGGCGCATTGGGTCTTTGTATAAGCGAGATTCCACATGAATTCTTGGCTAACGTATTCGCTACTGTTTCTCACTGGTGTGACATTGTTTGGTCCTCCATCCGGAAGCGAGAGCAATTTATCTTCATCCGATACAAACATGCCTGGCATCGTGAAGCCATCGATGCAGGTTTCATTGCATCCTAACATTCCGGGTGTTTTGCGAGAGCTTCGCGTCAAAGAAGGACAATCCGTAAAGGAAGGTGAGACGCTAGCTGTTTTGGACGACCGATTGGCTATTGCCAATCTCACCGCAGCTGAAGTTGCAGCCGCTCAGACTGGACAATTGGAATTGGCTCGCGCTGAACTTGATGCGGCACAAAAGATGTTGAAGCGCTTTGAGTCTGTATCGGATCCCCGAGCTATTGCTGCACAGGAAGTTGAAGCGGCTAGGGCTGATGTCGAAAAGGCACAAGCGAACTTGGAAACTGCTGAAGGCAACCTTCGGTTAGCAGCAGAAAAGCTGGCGATTGAGCGCGAGCGTTGCAATCTGCTGACTATTACAGCACCATTCGACGGTGTTGTACATCGCTTGAAGGCAAATCCAGGCGAGCGACTGATAGAAGATCAGATGGTCATGGAAATCGTTAATACCACGACTTTGAAAGTTGAAATTCACTTGCCCAGTAAAATGTTTTCGGAGCTCGCATTGGGAGAAGTATATTCGTTGGGTACCGACTTCCGAAATCTTGGAAAATTGGATGCGACTTTGGCGTCGATCTCACCCGTTGTCGATCCCAGCACCGATACGATCCGCTGCGTATTTGAAATTGACAACTCAGAGACACGTCTACCAGCAGGCTTCATCGTTCAATTCAGCAGGAAATAGCTTTCGTGGCTTTGGTTCCCTGTAATGAATAAGTTTGGGCCATTTTTTCTCTCCTACCTTCGAATACATACTTACCTGTCGAAGATTCATTGCGAGTAAATGACATGGAAACTATTCAAGCCACTGACTCACGCTCGTTGTCCTCCAGCACCCTCAGTGCGGACGCGAGGAATGACAATGGCATTTCATTGGCAATGGCTAGAATTCTGGAACTATCACGCAAATTTAATGACCCGCGGGAGTATCACGATAACTGCTGCGAGTTCATTGCTGAACATTTTCAGTCGCCCTATTTTGTGTTCCATTCCGAGATTGCCGGCCGTCGATTCGAGAAAACTGTCCATTTCGGTTCGGTACCATCAGCGACATGGCAGCAACTATGCTCACTCCCAATTGTAGAGTGTGTCTCTTCACAAAAACCATCTTTGAATTTGTTCGAGGAACGCAGCAGCAGTACTCGTATGGCGGTAATCACAACGCCTGTCCGAGGAATTGCGAATGACTCGGTCGGAGTCGCCTGCATCTTGGTAGTGACCAAAGATTTGAGTATGGCTGAAAATCGTCTTTTGGAACTGCAGCAGTTGCTCCAATATATGGCACATCCTCAGGAAACAACCAAGCCTACAGGAACAAGAAAAGAAGGTCATCAGCCAGCATCTTTCTTACACTCGTTTTGTCATGGCAAGTATTGGATGGATCTTCATGCCCTGTCATTTGAACTTACCAACGGACTCAAGAAGCAGTTGGCATGCTCAGATGTTTCACTAGGAATCGTCTACGGCAATAGCATTCGCTTGCTTGCAATTTCTGGCCAGGACTCTGTTTACCGTCGTTCTCCTGGTTGTGTGGCAATTGAACAAGCAATGTCCGAAGCGATGGATAGTAGCGAAACCATTATTATCCAGGGCAAGGGAACAAGTGAGCGATTGCGAAGTCGATCGAATTCAGTCTTGCACATTGTATGGCGATCTTCCAGTGGGAACAGTTCCTGCATGTCGATTCCCTTGCGTTATGAGAATGAAGTAATCGCCGTCTTGAGTTTCCGTCGCGATGAAAGTGTTCCATTTACTGATCGAGAAATCGATGAACTTGAGAACTTACTACCTGCGGTTGCTGAGCGAATTGCGTTTGCACGCGAGACTAGCAAGAGCCTTTGGCAGCATTTAAATAGTTCGATGGTAAGGTTTTATGATGGTTACATCCGCAGTCCATTACGTGCGGGAGTGATTGCGACGACCTCTCTCGCCGCTATGGTTTTCCTATTCTGTCCATGGCCTCACTATATCAACGTTCCCTGCCGTCTCATCACCGATACACCCAAGATTTATTCAGCACCTTATGCTGGAAAGATCAGTAAGGTGTATTTCCGTAGCGGCGATTCTATTGCCCAAGGTGCCATTCTCTTTGAGATGGATACCGAGGAATTGCGAATTCGAAAATCAAAGTTGGAAGCGGAGTTCACGGCGCGACAACAAGCGATGATCCGTTACCTCAGCGCCGATGAGACGGCCAAGGCCGGGGAGGAGCGATCCAACATGACAATGATCCAGCAGGAGCTATCGATGATCTCGGAGAAGATTGACCAAGCGATCATACGAGCCGAGCAATCGGGAACTGTGATCGATAGCGATTTGTATAAACGTGAAGGAGAGATCGTAGCTCTAGGGGAAAAACTGATCGAGTTCGCTCCAGAGGGATCACATGAAATTGAATTGATGGTTCCAGATTATTTGGGGCTAGAGATTCAAAATGGTCAAGTGGGCAAATTTGTAACTTCTGCAGATCCCGATCGCTATTACTCCATCGCGGTGAAGCGTATCGAAACATCCAGCAAGACGGAGTCGGGAGAGAGTTTTATCAGAGCGATAGGATCGACCGACTTGGTTGGAAGCGAAGCGAAATTGGGCATGGCTGGCTTTGCTCAAATATCCGTTGGATCTGAGCCCGGTTGGTGGATCATGCTTCAAAAACCGATTCGGTATGTACAGCGAAAGGTATGGCAGCTATGAACGTAGAGATTCTGCCTAAAGTAACCAGTGAAGCTAATTCACCCGTACCATCGATAGACACCTCGGCTAAAAATGGTGATGACACGAGAGAGAAATTGCTCTCGCGTCTTGCTTCTCTTTCCATCGGCCTTCGTCGAGACCTAGAAGTCTCTCGACAAGTTGCTGGTGGTGAAGTGCAATATGTGATTCGCGATCCATTGACCTTTAACAGTTTCTCGCTGACAGCGGTCGATTACCAAGTGTTTCAGTATCTGGAGCATATGCAGACGGTACAGGAGGCCTTTCAATCGCTGTCGAGGCGAGAGATCGTCAAGGCGGATCAGAAAGAAGACTTTTATCGTTTTATTGTCGATCTTCAGCGGCACAACTTGATTTTCCTTCCAATTTTAGAAGGCAAATCTCTGTATGAACGCTTCAAAGATCGGCGAAAAAAGGAACTGGCCTCGCTTCCATTAAGGATAATTTCTTTTCAGATCCCTTTATTCAATCCGGATCGATTCCTCGACAGAACAAGTCGATTTGCATGGCCTTTGTTTCAGAAAGTTTTCCTGCTAGCTTGGATCGCATTAGGTCTTTTGGCTATCTACATGCTGCAAGCACGCTGGACGGATTTCAGCAGTTCGACAGCCTCCATGCTGGCTCTCCGCAGCGTGCCAATTCTTTTGTTGCTTTTATGTTTACTGAAGGCATGGCATGAATTGGGTCATGCTTATGCATGTAAAGTATTCGGTGGCACAGTTCCTGAAGTGGGGCTGTTCTTCATAGCAGGTACACCCTGTGCTTATGTCGACGCATCAGCGGCGTGGGGATTCCGTGATCGCTGGCAGCGGATTGTCGTCAACCTTGCTGGTATGTATTTCGAATCGCTGATCGCAATCGCATCCGTCTTTGTTTGGTGCTTAACACCACCGGGGCTGATTCACTCGGTCGCTCATTACACAATCGTTATTTCTACTATTGTCACAGTTCTGTTCAACGCCAATCCTTTGCTGAAATTTGACGGCTACTACGTGTTGTGCGATTCGCTGAATATTCCAAACCTCAAAAAAATCTCGACACTATCGATGTGCAACTGCGCAAAAAGGGTATTCTTGGGCCTGCAAGCGCCAACTGTCGGCGAAACTTGGTGGAGCGATCGCCTGCTCACTAGCTTCGGTGTAGCGTCGGAAATCTACAAGTTAACTGTTTTGATCGGTATCTTTGTACTACTCAGTATGCAGGTACCTGCGATTGGTCTGATGGCTGCCTTGTTCTATCTCTTTGCAGGATTAATGCCGCAACTCGATCGGCTCATTAGATATCTTCTGCTGCAGAAAGAAACCCAGGGATATCGCCGCCGCGCTTGCTTGCTGATCGGGCTTTGCGCGGCTGGACTGACGCTGCTGATAATCACTCCTATCTGGACTGCAATCTCCTTTACGGGAGTTGTGGGGTACGAGACAGAACTCTATTTGCGATCCCCCGAAACGGGTTTCGTCCGTAAAATTTCCGCGCGTCCTTCGCAGAGTGTTGAGTATGGTCAGACCATTTTGGAACTATCGAACGACGAACTTCAAGAGCGTTATGAGTTGGCAAAACTGGAAGTTTCGAAACTTAAGTCTCAATTGATTCAATCGCTTCAGGCAGACCTATCCGAATTCGGAATGCTTCGGCAAAGAATTCAGCAGGCTGAACTCGATCTTAAGGAGGTAGAGCAATCGATGGAGCGATTGACGCTGAAAGCCCCCCAAAACGGAGTTCTGACGGAGTGGAATGGAAGCGATTTTGACGGTCGTTTCTTCCAAACCGGTGAACCGATTTTGAGACTTGTATCAGGTAAATGGGTCGTCAGGGCGTTAGCCACTGACGAAGAAATTGCTGATTCATTAGTTCGGGTGGGTGACAGGATTGAACTAGAGGTTATCGGTCGTCCTGGAGAACGTTTCACGGGGCGAGTCATTGGTGTTACTCAAGTTGGTCAATCACGAATCGATGATATTGTTCTGACTCAGTTGGGTGGTGGTGAGATCGATATCGACCCGCAGACCAAGTTGGCTCAGGATTCCTACTTTGCGATTACGGTCGAGGTGGAGGAACCAACTCAGTTGGAACTTCGCTCGGGCCTTCGGGTTCAGGCTATGGCCCCGAATCGCAAGTGGTCGCTCGGTAGATTTATGGCTCGTAAAGTTTGGCAGTTCTACCACCGTTACCTTTTAGGCTGATCATCATGTCTTCCCGACTTCCGCTTGGCTGGTCAAAAATCCTCGAGGGTCTCCCGAAGGTTGAACTCGCACTGGAAGGAGGAATCAAAACAAAAGAATTCCAAGTGGAAACTGCGACATTGAGTCGGAACAAGGCAGCAACCGGGAAATCCAAAATCCTGAGAATCGACGCCCCGCGAAGTGGGCACTTGCAACCGAAATTCCTAACCCAAATTCCAGCTGTTTCGTCAGTTGAACTATCGTA
>JBEGUT010000096.1:0-10101 GCA_041178745.1 Planctomycetota bacterium
AGCCGCCGTTACGTCGTTGAATCATGAAATTTGTCGCCGACAATCCTAGCTGTAAACTGCGTGACCGCCCCGCGATCATTGAATTGCGAAATCAAGTACAGGCGCTATCGATTGGGTTTATTGGTCAACTTTGGTCCTTTTCCGCAGGTCGAATGGGAACGGATCTTTCGCTAATTCTCTTTTCGTGCCATTCGTGTTTTTCGTGGTTTAAATTGATGGATATCAAATCGTTCCTTGCACACAAGTACTCCTTCGGCCACGATGGCGGCTTACCCCCAGAGATAGTAGCGAACCAACCCTTATCGCTCGCCCCCAAGGATAGAGACTTAAGGGAGGAAGTTTTAGAACTTGACTGAATTTCGAAGCTTACTTGATTCGAAAATGACGAACCTTATAAAGAAAAATCTAGGCCTAGGAAACTATCGAGCGGCTAAGGGAAGCGACAGACCTTTATGTTGTTTTTTACTTCACTGACCAAATCTGATTTCGCGATATCGTGAAGTTTTGGAGAGCCGAAGGATCGGAGGTTTCGTGTCAATCCGATCTTGGATGCAGCATCACGCTAAATCGCAATTCGTTTTCAATGCTCGCCATCTTCTCGCTCTCACCGTTGGTCGTCGCTCTTTTCGCCGAAGCACTTTTGGCTCTGTGCACCTTCAACTGGTATTCGCACCGCCAGGATAAGCTTGGTGATTTGGATCTAGGTGATATCGATCAAGGTGACTGGGATGGTGGGAATTGGAAGTGACAGCGAGGATGAGCGTTGGACGTTCGAGAACCCTACCATCGGAGAGACTAGATTCGATTCGCTAAACGGTTGACCTGATTGACGTAGAATCAGCGAACTGACTTCATGGTCTTGCGACCATAGACGATGCACCTGTGGTATCGTTAGATATGCCATGCCATAATTTTTCAGCGCGATTGCCTCTATTAACTTTCGGATAGTATGCGAAGAATGGACTTATTCCAGATGAAGCCTTACTCAGCTACAATACCTTACAAAGAATTTCGATCTCGTTTTGGGTAGCAGACCAGTAGCCCTCAGTGCGTTTATTAATGCCGATAACGAAGGAACCCAAATATGCAACTGTGGTACTGGGGCATCGCTTTACTAGCGCTATTTTGGAACCTTCTTGGTTGTGCCTTTTTCAGTATGGAGATTTTCGCCCAGGAAGCGTTCATCAAGTCCATGACGGAGGACCAAAAAGCCTGGGTTCGGTCTTTTCCTGTCTGGATTTATTTTGCATACGCCGTTGCCGTGTCAACCGGCGTGGCGGGAAGCATTGGCCTAATTCTGCGCAAGGATTGGGCCATCGTGTTTTTTGCCATTAGCCTAGTGGCGGTACTGCTCCAAATGGGCTACACGATGATCATTTCCGGCGGGCTGCGCGTCATGGGACCATCGGCAGCAGTGATGCCTTTGTTGGTCATTTTCATCGCCGCAGCTCTGCTGGGATTCTCGTGTTTCGCCAGCAGTCGGAATTGGTTTATAGACGTGGGGCCGACGATCGGTACCAAGTAGCCTGTATCATTCCAACATTCGTGCCTGGGATTTCTTCGGCGCAAAAGGTACCTTTACCGCAAGGCTGCCGCCGCCGAAACACATGATGAATTAGATGTTGCGAGCTAAACAATTCGAGCGCAGTTGACTGGAAAAGTCAGCCTCGACAGGAGTTGAACGGTTAGGTCCGGTTCAGCAAAACGCACCACAACCAGCCTATTGTTCGTGAACTCGATTTTGTTTCCGAGGACGCCACTTTGCTCAAGGGCCAATTTGAGGCTCGATGGATAAATAAAGGTCGGCTTGAAAAGGCCGAAGGAAGCGACGCAGCCGAATAGCGATAACACCTCACGGTGTTGCTTGCCCTAGGTCATCGCAGGCGTTTGTCGAAAATGGAGAAACCTTTTGAACTCGCTCCTTGTGCTCTATCTGACCGCCGCGTTGATGGTTTTAGTAGCCCTCTCATGCACGGCGCTGTGCTTGATCCCATCATGGCGGCGACGTCTCGCTGGAAGCAAAGTCGCGTCTCCGGACCAGGAACCCGGCCAAGGAGGACTCACTGGCTGGTCTGCTCGTTTCGGGAGCGGTCTGATTTTAATAGGCCTTGTGATTTGTGTTGCCAATACATGGTACAGTTCCTACATCGTGCTGGCAGATTTAATCGGTGCTTCAAGGTAGCTGACATATAGGCTGAAAATAATCCGATGTTCTTAGGACAAAACACGTCGTATTCCTAAGGCAACCGGCTGATGGACATGCCAAGGCTCCAACTAGTAAAACGCAATTCGTAACTCAAAAATCATCACCCCACACAATCGCTTACCCTGAAGCATTTTCTTTAGCTGACCGTTAAAGCATGTCGTTAAACAGTTAAGAGGAAACCACAATATATGCGACTGACAATCATCTTGATGACGCTGGGCGGATGCCTAGCAACCGGCACCGCACTTTCCCAGGACGCGAGCGAGAAGAAAACGGCAAATGCTAATACAGTTCAAGCGCGAGTGTTCCATGCGATCCAGTACGGTGCTGTCGGCGACGACCATACTGACAATACTGCCGCGTTTTCCGCTTGCATGAAGGACATTATCGAAGCGGGAGGAGGCCGTATGCTGATCCCTAATGGAATCTATCGCGGTCGAATCATCATTCCAGGCACGAAAAAGTGGATTACCGTGGAGATCGTGGGCGAGAGCGAACCGACACCCATCTTCGGAACGATTGGCTCTTTTGAGTTTCCGAACAATGGCACGATCATCAAATGCATCGCAGAGTCGGGCCCGGCCGTCATTTCCGCCGCTGACGCTCCCGACAAATTGTATATGAACTTTTCGGGCGTCCATGTAAGCCTGCGTAACCTCGACGTTCGCACCTACAACAATCCCAGCATCGGTGGCATCGACCTGCTGAATGCAGTCCAGTGCAAGCTGGAGAACGTTTTCGTCAATACCGATAGTTACAATGTGCAGGCATCCAAGCCCACCCACGGTACGGCCGGCATTACTACGCCAGCGTGCAACAACGGCGCCTTGACGATTTTGCGCAACGTTGTTGTTACTGGGTATCACACCGGCATCGTGGTTAACGAGCATACCGATGGTGATAATATTACTGTAGCCTCCAATGTTAACGGCCTACAATTCGAATTCGCACATCACGCATCCAGGTTCGGCCGGGTCGGCGCTTATCGATGCACCAACAACTTCACGGTAGCCGGCAAACATGGCTTCAGTATCGATCAACTGAATATAGAAATTGCTGGCCCAGGTCAGACCGATGAAAACAACAAGTGGCAAGCAACTGAATTTAATATTCACGATCCCAAGAATCTTGGTATCGGCGATGTCAACTACTGGGTTGTCGAAGGGAATGTAGGAGCGGTAGAGAAGTTCACCAAGAATGGTGGAAAGTACATTCGCGACCGGCAAATTGGCGAGCAGTCTGTTGCTGAAGCAACCCCAAAAAAGTAATCTCGATTCTCAATCGGTAGCCGGCAGTTGCCGCTATGCGATTACAGTGAAATGATCGAGACTCGATTGGCCGCAAGTGACTCAACGTTTTCGGTACTTAACAGATTTCACGTCCTTGATTTATCAGCAAAGATGACCGTGGTTCGTTTTTTCGTTTTCTACTTATGCTCAAAGGTCGCTGAGATGTCCAACACAAGAACCGTGTCTCGCCCTTTTGTGTCTGATCGTTCGGTCATACGCTTTGTTCAAATTCTTGCATTTTTTGCTGCTGCTGCCATTTTTCCGATTTCTTTGTTGGCAACGATAAAATATGCAACCTCTCCATTCGAAATCTTTATTGGAATCGTCCTAGGCGGCATACTCGCTTGTGCCATGGTCATCATCGGTATGCTTACGCCGCTAGCAATCGAAACTCATCGGCCATGATTTGACGAGATCGAGATATTGCGAACTACAACTTCGCGAACTAACAAATGTTTCCAAGCCGAACGATTTTCAGATGAAATCAGCTGGAGGACTTTTCATATTACTTCGCATGCTACTTAGAAGGCTGTCGAGTCGCATTTTTGAATCCATTCACATGCAACCAACCCGCGGATACATGAAACTTTGCCCACCAACGCGCTATCGTGACGGAATATTTCATCAATTCGCTAACTAATAGTTAACGAATTGCCGCGAGAAAACGTTTCAACGCAGTCCCCTGTGAATACATGCCACACAGGCTAATACCTCGCAGCACAATTCGGGATAGGCTACTATCCAACAAGCTACCGCGAACCAAAAGTTTCTTTAACACTTCGACTTTAAATCTAAATCGAGTAAGGTCCTAACGACATCGCTATAAGTGACCTGCAAGTAAATTGAATCTGCGGTGAATGGTTGGGGCCAATAAGAAAACAAACCTAATCCAACATGAAGTTCAAATGGTTTTACTTCGCAGATCCTAAAAAGACCTCAGACTACAGCGCCGACAGGAAGATAACAAACTCAGTTACAATCTGATATGATCCTCCATCGCCTAACAATTCCTTTTCGGCCAAATTAAGACCGGTGTCAGAGTCATTATCTTTCTAAGTATGAAGGAGGCAGTCCCGATGACCGTTCAAAGTGGTAGTCGGCAGATTCTTGTTCACGGTATGAGTCTCATACTATTTGGATTAATTTGGGGCTTTGCCATACCTGTTACACCACACCCACGACTTGCTTTGGGAGCACATATTCAATTCGTAACCAATGGTATGCTTTTTATGGTCATGTCGATTGCGATGCTTGCGATCCCAAACCATGTTGGGCTCAAATCGATGTGGATCATGTTGTTGGCAGCTTGGCTGACGTGGGCGATGGCGATGTCAGAAGCAGCCAATTCTTGGTGGGGCACCAAACAGACGCTACCGATTACCGCAGCGCAGGCAAACGCCACCGGAGGCGAACCTTGGCAAGAACTTGTTGTCACACTAACACATCTCGCTGCTGGAGTAGCCTTGATCATCGCCTGGGGGTTATTCCTCTTCGGCTTCCTAAAGCAAGACTCTAAGAAAGCGATGAAGTGATCAGTTGCGTTCATGCTCAGTTCGATGCCTGGTGGATCGCGAATACCAATAGAAACCATTAATCTGTTTTTCTTCATTCACTACTCACAGTTCGAATGGAGCTTCTACCTTGGCATTCATTGACGATATCGAAAAAAAAGAAGGGCAGTTTATTCAGTTCGCTGCAACTGTCGCTGCATTAGTCGCGACCGCTGGATTGTGGCAGCCCTTGCTTTATGGTATCGTTCCACCCCCGTTCATAAAGGCGTTCATCGTCGAACCGGCTGTAGGCCCATTTTTCCTACTTTGCTCAGGTATCTTATTTGTATTCTCCATTCCCTTCTGGCTTTTTCGCCGCAGCCTTTTGATCAACGACGAAGGCGCGTGTCATTTACCGAAACTAGCCTATCGCGGGAACGACTATAGGTGGCACAATGTATCGACATGGGGTTGGAAGACTACGTTGGAGGCAGATGAATCTGGTGAGGATGTTCCAGTCACGCGTTTCTATGTCACACTTAAAGACGGTAAGACGATTATAGAGCCAGGATTCTGTACCATCGATTTAGCAATAGCTCTTGAAAAGTATGTGGGCAAACGACTGGATATTGGGCCTGAGAGCTGATCTCGCAGCGAAGTAATCGCGAACCGACAGCACCTCAGATCGCGTATCTTTTCCCCAGTAAATCGTTGCTGTGCCAAACGGGCTGTTTTCGTGCTCGTGCTCGAAGTAACGCTGCAGCCTGCAGAAACCTTTCCCAAATCGAACGGGTAACCGCGTCGGACCATGAATCGATCCACGACATTTTCGATCTAGCTATGGCTTGCCCACCATAACGTGCGATACATTAGCGACCGGAGTTCATGGCAGCATGGCCCTCGAATTGGATTGAATTGAATGACAAGATTCAATTCAATCGATAGCTCTCCCCTGCCCTAATGCGAGGAGTACTTTTTTCATGTCTCGTTTGGTTTTCCTTTTGAGTGTCCTACTTCTGACCGCCAGCGGCAGCGCGCTCTTTGCGAAAGAACGCCCGAACGTCATCCTCATTTTGGCAGATGACTTTGGCTATGAATGCGTCCGAGCCAACGGGGGCGAATCCTATAACACACCGAACCTCGACCAACTCGCCAAAACGGGAATACGCTTCACCTCTTGCCACGTGCAACCGCTTTGTACGCCGACCCGTGTGCAGCTGATGACAGGTAAATCGAACATTCGCAACTACCTTAACTTCGGTAAGTTAATTCGTAGCGAACAAACGTTTGCCCATCGTTTTAAAGAGGCTGGATACAGTACGGCGATTTGCGGCAAGTGGCAATTGGGCCAAGAAGTAGACGCGCCGCAGCACTTCGGATTTGACGAAGCTTGTTTATGGCAGCACACACGTCGTCCGCCACGCTATGCAAATCCTGGCTTGGAGTACAACGGTAAAGAAAAGGATTTTTCGAATGGGGAGTACGGCCCCGATTTGGTTCAACAATTTGCTCTCGACTTCATCAGCCGCCACAAAGAAAAACCCTTCTTTCTTTACTATCCCATGATGCTCACGCATTCTCCCTATCAACCGACCCCGGACAGCGTTAACTGGGACCCGACAGCAATCGGAGAGAAAGTGAGGGACAATAAAAAACATTTCGGCGACATGGTGCAGTACATGGATAAGCTCATTGGAAATTTAGTCGCCCACCTTGAGTCGCAACGACTCCGCGATAACACGCTCATTTTATTCGTAGGTGATAATGGCACCGGTCGCGGTATCGACAGTCGCTTCGAAGGTCGTAACTACCCCGGAGGAAAAGGGACCACCACAGTGCGCGGTACTCATGTGCCAATGATCGCGAATTGGCCTGCTGTCATCACGACTCCTTCGGTGAACGATGACCTTATCAGCAGCGTCGACTTTCTCCCTACGCTGTGTGAAGTCGTTCAAACAGCCACGCCTCAAGGGATCGACGGGATCAGCTTTTATCCGCAGCTTACCGGTAAACAATCTTCACCAAGAGAATGGATTTATTCCTGGTACTCACCCCGCCAAGGAAACGACAAGTCGATTCGCGAATTCGCTTTCGATCACCGTTTTAAGCTTTATCGAAACGGCAATTTCTTTGATCTGGAAAAAGATATGGAGGAAAAGCGGCCGCTCAGCGAGAGCGATCTAACGGGCGATGCCAAGAAAACGAGGGAACGGTTGCAAAAGGTATTGGATCAATTCGCGAACGCGAGACCTAACGAGCTTGAGCAATGAGAGGCAAGCAAGCAGAAGTAAGCTCTTCTACAAAGAGTCCATCTCTGCTTCGAGGGCCCGCACTTCTTTCATAAAGGCAATAGTTGAAGGAGCGAGTGTGCGATTGCGCAGGTAAATAAAGCCGTACTGAAGACAGAGCCAAGGTGGGTTAAACACTAGCTCTCGCAAACTTCCTTTTGCAATCTCTTCCTCGATCAGTCGCAGTGGCGCCGCCCCAATTCCATCACATCGCGAGACGATGATTTTCGAAGACGAATGATCCTTAACCAAAACAGCGGGAACGAAGTCTCCGTTCATCGGATCGATCGAACCACATGGCCCTAACGATTTGGGTAATAGACTCACTATGCGTTTAGGGGCTCGCGTTGTCACCCACGGGTACGCAGCAATATGCTCCAGTTGTAGATTTTTTTGACGCAGGATTGGATGTCCCTTGCGACAAAAGAATACTAAACGATGTTTGGCAACCGGCTCCACTTGGAAGTATTCGTTGGATTCCACTTCGCTCGTTTCAGCGACTGCGATATCTGCTTCGCGTTTTAGCACATCTTCGGTTGCCGTGCGCCAATCGCGAATGCTAATGGCGCATTTCATTTTCGGATAGCGATTGATGAAATTTCCGACGGCCTGGGCAACGGATAACTCCGTCGGATAAAGTCCGCTAGAAATTTTCAACTCACCGATCTCAAGCCCTTTGATGAGGTCGATTTCACGCAACAACTCGTCGCCGTGCAAAACGATAGACCGACCTTTATCGAGCAACAGCTTTCCAAAAACTGTTGGCTCAATTCCATCGCGTCCCTGCCGCTCAAATAGCAACACACCGAGTTCCGTTTCCAGCGATTGGATACTGCGAGTCAGCGCAGGCTGTGAAATACCAAGCGACTCGGCGGCGCGGCCGAAATGGCGATGCTCGTACAGAGCGAGCACATATCTAAGATTTCGAAATGTCACTTCCATGCAAAAATGTTATCAGAAACATAACCGGAATGCATTAGACTTATGGAACAAAAAAGTTAAAACTAGGCAGACTCTGTCGCTCGGACATTGTCGTCGGATGACATAGGGATCGATCGGATGTCTTCATCGGTCGATCGGACAGACGGTTAATGAATGGTATTTTGTGGACTTTCATTGCGAGGTAAACAGAACGTGAGAATTTTTACGGTTCGTGGATTGCTAACCTTGGTCGCTTGGACGACCACATTGCTGCTGGGAGCAGGAGAAATCAACGCTCAGCAGAAGCCACCGAATATCCTGGTCATCTGGGGTGATGACATCGGCCAATTCAATGTCAGCGCTTACAATCTCGGGATGATGGGATACAAGACTCCCAACATCGATCGCATTGCGCGTGAAGGTGCTCTCTTTACCGATTGGTACGGACAGCAAAGTTGCACTGCAGGTCGCGCGGCCTTTATCACCGGCCAGTCGCCGATCCGAACCGGATTGACCAAAGTCGGTCTGCCTGGCGCTTCAGAAGGAATGAAGAAGGAAGATCCGACCATCGCAACTTTGTTGCGAGCCCGTGGCTACATGACCGGTCAGTTCGGCAAGAACCATCTCGGCGACCGGGATGACATGCTTCCAACCGCCCACGGTTTCGATGAATTCTACGGTAATCTCTATCACCTCAACGCTGAGGAAGAGCCTGAGAATCCCGACTATCCGAAGAACCCAGAGTTTAAAAAGAAGTTCGGCCCACGCGGCGTTATTCACAGTTTCGCCAACGGCAAAACTGTCGACACTGGCCCACTCACCAAAAAACGAATGGAAACTTTCGATGAAGAAGTCAACTCAAAAGCGATCGACTTCATGGAAAGAGCTAAGAAAGCAGACAAGCCTTTCTTCCTGTGGTGGAACTCCACGAAGATGCATATCTTTACGCATCTCAAAGAAGGCGTGGCAGGCAAGACCGGTTTGGGAATCTATGCCGATGGTATGGTGGAACACGATCGTCAGATCGGCGAACTTCTCGCCAAGCTCAAGGAACTTGGACTCGAAGAAAACACCATCGTGATGTACTCGACCGACAACGGCGCTGAAGCCTTCACTTGGCCTGATGGCGGCACCACCATGTTCCGCGGTGAAAAAAACACCCAGTGGGAAGGTGGCTATCGAGTTCCTTGTGCGATCAAGTGGCCAGGCGTGATCAAGCCCGGCACCGTGATCAATGAAATCGGTGCTCACGAAGATATGCTTCCAACTTTCCTAGCGGCCGCTGGTGACACGACCGTCAAAGAGGATTTGCTCAAGGGTCGCAAAGTTGGCGACATGACCTACAAAGTTCACCTCGATGGTTACAACTTGATTCCCACCCTGCAGGCCGACGGTAAAGATTGGCCTCGCAAGGAGTTCATTTATTGGACCGACGATGGTAGCGTAGCAGCTTTGCGTTACGGCAACTGGAAGGCAACCTTCCTCAAGCAAAACGCTCACGGCATGCACGTTTGGCAGGAGCCGTTCGAAGAACTTCGCGCTCCAACCTTGGTCAACTTACGCATGGACCCGTTTGAACTGGCTCAAGACATCGGTATGGACTACCAACGCTGGTACCTGGAGCACATGTTCATGATCGCGCCAGCCGGTGCATACGTGGCTCAGTGGCTACAGAGCTTCAAGGAATACCCTCCGCGTCAAAAGCCCGGTAGCTTTAACCTTGAACGAGTGATGGAGTCGATTACACAGCAGCAAGGTAGCGGCAAGTAAAAGCTGAAACTGTCCATCAGATCACTGTCTGACTCATTTAGCGAGGCAGTTTTCCCTTTTGGGAAACTGCCTTTTCATTTTGGATATTGCCCCCTTACTTCGCGTGCGACACTATGACGCACAGCAGGCCCCGACCG
>JBEGUT010000097.1:0-10009 GCA_041178745.1 Planctomycetota bacterium
GACTGTATCCAGCGAGGATTACGATGAGTCTTTGGCGATCGTCTTCCATTCGTTTGAGTAGAACCTGAATCGCTTCGCGGCCAAAGGCATCTTCGCTTTCGTTGCTAACAAGGCTATAGGCTTCGTCGATAAAAAGAATTCCATCGAGTGCTTCATCGATTCGTTTATTCGCTTTGACCGCCGTTTGGCCAGCGTATTCTGCGACTAGGCCGCTGCGATCAGTTTCGATTAAATGACCTCTGCTTAGCAGGCCAAGACCTCGAAAGATATCGGCGAGGATTCGAGCGACAGTCGTTTTTCCTGTGCCTGGATTTCCCATAAAAACCATGTGCAAACTTTGTTTGGTATCGGGGAGTCCTGCTTGGCGGCGCTGCTGCTGCATGCGCAGGAAGTTTATCAGCTCCTTCACTTGATTCTTGATCGAAGCTAAACCGATCAAGGATTGCAATTGCTTGATCGCTTCTTCGAGGGAAACTTGGCTTTCTGCTGAGATCTTCGCAGGCGAGGAATCTTTGTACGATTTTCCCGCGACCTCGGGGAGTGGAGTGAGTTGGTCGGGAAGGTCGCTGTGGGTTTCTGAATCGCGGCGATTGGTACCAAGTTTTAATGTCGACTGTAATTCCTGTTCGAGGGATTGGAGTGTGCGAAGTTCCTCGGGAGAAATCGAGCCATCAAGTTTGGTAAGTATATTTGCGAGTCGTAAACCACCCGTGAAAACATCGCCGCGAAATGGCTTAAGAGCATTGGATCGAAGAAAGGGATTGAGTAGTTGACTCCAGGTGAGTTTCTTTGAATCGACCATCAAGCCTTGCCAAGCGGTTCGCAGTTCGGCCGCTTCGAGTTGTCGATCCCAAAAGTGCTCGATGAGCAGGGCTCCGGCAGATTGTTCCAGCGGGGACCATTTGCCATCGGACCTGACAATCTCGGTATAGAGTTTCAGAACGAAACCTCGATAGAGATCGTTCATGCGAATGGTCATTTGATAGACATCAAGGCCTGCTTGGCTTGCGCATTGATCTAGCAAGCTTTTGTCTTGAGGAACGAAAGCTTTACGGCAGTCGTTCAAGGTTTCTTTAATCTCTCGTTGCCAGTTGAGCATGATGAGTGTGGTTCAGAAAGTTCGGAGCGATACCTGATCTACTGTCTCTAGCGGTAGAAGTCGATCCAATTGACTTCTAACTGATCTGGGTTATTCGAAGTTAGTTCTGATGGGATGCGGACTTGAAAGGAAGAGCCTTCCGGGAGCGGAATGGTTTTTGGGGAACCGGCTTCAGGCATAACTTGTACAAGTTGATTATCGAGATCCGATGTTTTGTACTGCGAGTCGTTGAGTTTCACAGTGGTCGATAGATCGCCATGGGAGGAGACGCTGATTTCGGCGACATTGGAATTCGATACGATTTTGAGCGATTCGAGTCCACGAAGCGGGAGCTGAAGCATGATCGTGGGTGGCCAGCCGGCTTGGGGACGTAGGATGAGACCACGTCCGATAGCTTTTCCATCTTCGGTACGAGCGATGAGTTGTTCCGGAGTGGACTCAACGATTTTTAGGGGATCGATTATTTCTTTTTCCTTATCGGGGGGAGTGTTGGCCGCAGGAAGAGTTGTCGATTCCAAGGGGTTACTTGAAGTGGTTGACGGTTCAGGGGAGGATTGTTTCGAAGGGTTAGTGGGACAGCCGGTGAGGAGTAAAACCAGAATCGCTGCCGACAAGGATCTGTAGCGGCTGTCGATTAAGGATTGTGAAAACATGATAAGGTGCTTGCTTCTCTTTGCGTTGTCAGTCAAGATCATTCGTTGCGATCTCCATCTCTAACAGGGCGATTCGAACTGGGTAAAAAGAAGCGTAACATGACCAAAGATATTTATACGGTTGCTGGCGTCCAAATGGACGTGCAGATTGGCGAAGTTGATAAAAATCTCGCGGACATGTTGCATGCAATGCGGCATACTTCGGCCGCTACAGCGGATCTGGTTGTGTTTCCTGAATGTGCCCTGACAGGCTATTGCTTCGAGACCCGCGAGGAGGGGCTGCAATATGCTCAAACGATTCCCGGCCCAGCGATCGAAGCATTTGCGAAGCTTTGCCATGAGCAGGATCAGTATGCAGCTTTTGGGCTCTTAGAAAAAGAGGGTGATAAGCTCTACAACAGCTGTGCGCTGGTTGGGCCCAGGGGGCTTGTTGGGGTTTATCGAAAGGTTCATCTTCCTTATCTCGGCGTCGATCGATTCGTGGATGCGGGGACAGAAGGTTGGCAGGTTTACGATTGCAATGGGTTGAAGGTGGGGATCAATATTTGCTACGACGGTTCTTTTCCTGAAGCATCGCGCGTGATGTCGCTTGCTGGTGCAGATATCATTGTGCTTCCGACCAATTGGCCACCGGGGGCTGACACGTTCGCGAAATATTTGCCCAATGCCAGGGCGTTAGAAAACGCAGTTTACTTTTTCTCTGTCGATCGCGTTGGAAGCGAACGGGGTTTTAAGTTCATCGGCTACAGTCGCTTGTGTGACACCAACGGTAATCCGGTTGTCGATGCTCCCCATGCAAACCCCGAAGTATTGATCGGGCAGGTCGACGTTCGTCGCTCGCGCAGCAAACGACTTGTGCGAGTGCCGGGTAAGCATGTGATCGATCGATTCGCGGATCGTCGACCAGAGCTTTATGGCGATGTCTGCAAACCCCACGGTTTGGTGCGGAAGGTCGATTGAAGAGTTGGGCTTTTGGGTCGCTTGCGAACTTCTGGCTATTTCATGTGACTTGTTGTAATTGTTGCCCGGAGAGAGATTAAATCGAGGTTTATTAAAACGCAGCTAATAGAAATCATATGAATCCAACTCAATATCTTTTTTGAGTTGCGATTCGGTGATTTTTACTTTCTAGCCCGGAAGTAGGATGGTACAATTACGTGTCTACTGAATGGGAGTTGGACATGACGCAAAAAGAACTATTGCTGGCGATCGAGGCCTTGCCCAAAGAAGTTCAATTCGCTCTCGCGAACTCAGTATTGGCTCGCTTGGCAGTCGAAGGTCCGCTACCAATCTCTGAGCAACTGAAAGCGGAATTTACGAAACGCGAGGAGGCGTTTTTTTCCAACCCGCCTAGAGGCGAGTCTTGGGAATGCGTGCGCGAGGAACTATTCGGGAAGTGAAACGAGTAGCAGTTGTTATTGAGCCTGAGGCCAAGGCAGATATCCGTGCTGCCCGAGACTACTATTTGGACAAAGGCTATCAAACATCCGAACGATTCAGGGATGAACTAATTTACGCATTGGATCTATTGTCGCGACATCCCGATTCCGTTGCTGTTGCATTTGGTCGTACCCGTCTCAAGCCAATGCGTTACTTCCCGTACATCATTGGATATATCTATTTAGAAGGCGTGGTCCATGTGACGGGTGTTCAATACGGTGGATTGGGTTGGGGTGAATTTGAACGCCGATCATTATAAATTTGGATGGCTACCTTAATATCCGAAGCCTTTATCGATGCAGTAAGAAACTTTGAGATGCAACGGATCAGCAAAACGATTCCGAAAAAGCTCAAAACGCAAGTAGGCCGAAGTTTTGAAACGGGGACCAAGAGTATCAATCAGAGATTGGTTTCTCTGAGTAAATAAAGCAAGAGAGCGGAGGAAACAAAGCTTCAAGGTCGCCAGAGCCACTTCATCGACTCGGGTAGAATCGCTCCGCCATGTATCCCGTTGTGTCCACCATCACCGTAGACAAATTCGTAATCGTATTTTGCGAATTTTAAAGAAGCGGCCATCTCTTGGTTGGCAAGAGGCCAATTGCCATGTTCGTTGTCCAGGTCATTTGAACCGTCCTGCAAAAAAATACGGATCGGTTTGGGTGGTGTCTTGCGAATCATCGCATGGTAGACGTGGCCACCGCGAATGTTAGTGAAGCTACCGACGTGGCTGAGTACTTTACGAAAAGCATCAGGGCGTTCCCAAGCGACGGTGAAAGCGCAAATACCGCCGGAGCTGATTCCACAAATCGCTCGTTGGTTCGGGTCATCGGTTAGCTTGTAGGTTTTGCCTACCTCCGGCAAGATCTCCTCAAGCAAAAAGCGAGCGTATTGATCGCTGAGAGTGTCATATTCGAAGCTGCGATTTTCGGGTGTGGGTTGCCAGCCTGGTTTTTCAGGAAGGCTTTCCTTCTTGTGACCAGGATCGATGAAGATACCAATCGTCACGGGCATCTCTTTGCGATGAATCAAATTATCCATCACAATCGTCGCACGAAATTGGCCTGTTGGATTGACGTAAGCATGGCCATCCTGGAACACCATCACCGCGGCCGGCTGTTCTTCGCGATATTGAGCCGGTACATAGACGGAGTATCGACGCATGGTGCCTGGAAATATGGTGCTCTTCCAAATGTGTTCAGTCACCTTACCTTCCGGTACACCTTCTTGACGCTGTGAGTCGGGGCCAAGTTTGTATTGCGAATCATCGGCGTTTACGGAATCGTGACTCAACGGTGCGACGGAAAAAAACAGAGTGGTCAGAAGAAGGTAGATGATTTTCATATAGTGAAGCCCGGAAAAATGAACAAGTAAATTTCAAAAAGGAGAGTTGTTAGCGGGAAGGATGAAATATTCTGTAAAGAGAATTGCTGAGTGAACGACTAGTAGCCAATCGCCATACCATCTTTACGGCACTCGGTCGCTCCTTCAAGGATACCTCGTTCCCAATCAATGCGGATCGCCTGATATCCACCGAAGCCGGTTCCTCGCGCGGATCGAACGACATGGCCTTTTTGGCGCAGCGCATCGAGAGTCGCTTGTGGGAAGGTGGTCTCTGCTAATACTTCACCTCCATGTATATCGCCCGGCAGTCCAGTCGGAGTCGCGCTACCTTCATGGTTGACGCGGGCGGCATCGCCAGCCATCTGTATGTTCATTCCAAAGTCGAGCCAATTGACGATCACCTGCGCATGGCCTTGGGCTTGCATGTCACCACCCATCAATCCGAAGACGAGTACGGGTAAATCATCTTTGGTCACCATCGCCGGAATGATGGTGTGGAAGGGGCGTTTGCCTGGCTCGAGTCGATTGGGATGATTGTCGTCTAGGGCGAAAAGGGCTCCACGATTCTGTAGGGCAAAGCCAACATCATCGGGCACAATTCCACTGCCAAATCCATGGAAATTGCTTTGAATGAGCGAGCAGCAGTTACGATCTTTGTCGACAACGCATAGATAGATCGTGTCCGCTTGACCTGGTCGAGGATCTCCTGGCGGAATATCTGTTGCAGCTCGGTCTGGTTGAATGCGTTTGTTTTGTTTCTGCGCGTATTGGTCGGAAATCAATTCGGAAACCGGTACGTCGACAAAACTGGGGTCTGCGTAGTAACGAGCGCGATCGGCATACGCTAGTTTCTTCGCTTCAATCAGCAAGTGCAGATAGTCCGGCGTGCCCCAGCCCAAGGACTTCAAATCATGCTGTTTCAAAATCTGTAACATCTCCAGGGCAGCGATCCCTTGGCCGTTGGGTGGAAGTTCCCAAACTCGATGGCCGCGATATTCGATCGAAACGGGCGCGTCCCAGGTGTTGCGATGTTCGGCAAAGTCTTGCATGGAAAAGAAGCCGCGGTTCTTGTTGCTGAAGTCAACAATTCTTTGAGCGATGGATCCGCGATAGAAAGCATCGACGCCACGTTCAGCAATCAATCGGTAGCTGCTTGCAAGATTGGGATTGCGAAAGATATCGCCCGCTTGCGGAGGTGATCCATCGCTGCTCAGAAAAGTGGCAGCGGATGTTGTCCACGCAGATAGTTTTTTCTGAGCACCTTGCCAGTAGCCTGCGATTACCGGTGAAACGGGAAAGCCCTCTTCCGCTTCACGAATGGAGCTTGTGAAAAGTTCTTTCCAGGGTAGTTTACCGAATCTTTGGTGAAGATCATGCCAGCCGGAAACGCATCCAGGCAGCGACCAACTTAAAGGGGAATCGTTGGGAATCGTTTCAATACCGAGAGACTGTACATGCTGTCGAGTAAGCGACTTCGGTGCGCGGCCGCTGGCATTGAGGCCATGCATTGTTTTTGTTTTCGCATCCCAGACAATTGCAAATAGATCGCCTCCGATCCCACAGCTCATCGGCTCAACGACACCGAGCATCGCATTGGCTGCGATCGCTGCGTCAACCGCTGTGCCGCCGCGCTGGAGAACTTCCAGTGCTGCTAGAGTTGCTCGAGGATCGCTTGTACAAGCCATGCCATTTCGTGCTACCGTGACGCTGCGCGTCTGATGATCGGGACCTGATGGACGAGAAGGACCTAAGATCTCTGGGGGTGTAACATTGACCGTCTGAGCCAGCGAAGGGTTGTTCATCGAAATAGATAATCCAATGACAAGCGAAAGCAGAAAGTTGATCGAGGTATACTGAAGCCGCATAAGCTTGATTCCGAAACCGGACTGAGTGAAGGATCGATCTGATGTTTGCTAGGGTAATGAATCCGGTAGACAACTGGCAATCGTAGTGACACGAATTACGGCAAGAGTTTTCTTACGACCTATGGCGACGAGGCGTAGGGCCTCAAGAATCGATAAGAATCGATTGAGACCGATAGGGTCGTGCTACATAAAAAAGCTGAGATTTGCCTTGAATGTGGCCCCACATGGGGTACGTGTTGGCCTAATCTCCAAGCGATACATAGAGTGCTATATGGCAATCCTCTTGGTCGTTCAGTTAGACTAACGTTCCGTCGAAATCCCCATACTCCCGCCTACTGCATCAATGAGGTGCTCTACATGATTGGTCGAATGTCGCGCTTTCTGTTGTTACTCCTTTGCTTGATAAGCAGCGGTCTTGTTTGGGGCCAAGAGTCCTATCCCGATCATCCTGATTCGCTTCCTAAGGAAGGTGTTCCGAAGGGAGAGGTGCGAGGACCATTTCCTTTCGAGAGCAAGATTTTTCCAGGCACGAAGAGATCGTACTGGGTTTACGTTCCAGCACAGTACAAGCCAGAGAAGCCAGCTTGTTTGTTTGTAACTCAAGATGGTTTGGGGATGGCAAACTCATGGCGTTTGCCGACAGTGATGGATAACCTGATTCACAGCGGCGAAATGCCGGTGACGATTGGTCTGTTTATTGATCATGGTATTGTTCCTGCGCCGAATGAAAATGCACAGCCTCGTTTCAATCGTAGTTATGAATACGATTCGCTAGGTGATCGCTATGCGAGGTTCTTGATCGAAGAGATGATTCCGGAAGTGAAGAAGTCTTACTCGATCAGCGACGATCCGAGTGATCGTGCGATAGGAGGTGCAAGTTCGGGGGCTATTTGCGCGTTTACGGTCGCGTGGGAACGGCCTGATCAATTCCGCAGAGTTCTCAGTACCATCGGAACGTATGTTGGTTTGCGTGGAGGCGATGTCTACCCGACGTTGATTCGCAAGTACGAGAGCAAGCCGATCCGAGTATTTCTTCAGGATGGGAATAAAGACTTAAATATCTATGCCGGTGATTGGTGGACTGCCAATCTCGATATGCTCTCGTCGCTTAAATTCGCTGGCTATGAAGTCGAGCATGTGTGGGGTGAAGGTGGTCACAATGGCAAACATGGCGCAGCGATCATGCCTGATGCTCTGCGTTGGTTATGGAAAGGCTGGCCAGCGAAGGTTGAAGTGCAAACTGGTACGAAACGTCAACTTGATCTGACGATTCCAGGAGAAGGGTGGAAGTTAGTTAGTGAAGGACATCGTTTCACTGAAGGGCCAAGCGTCAACGCGGCGGGCGAGGTATTCTTCAGTGACGGGGGCCAAGGGAAGATTTTCAAGGTAGGTCTCGATGGCAAGGTGAGTGTGTTTGTCGAAAACAGCCAAGGCATCAATGGTTTGATGTTTGGTCCTGATGGAAAGCTCTATGGTTGCCAGAGCGGCAAGAAGATGATTGTGCGTTTCGATGCCAGTGGCAAAGAGGAAAAGGTTTGCGAGAACACGACCTGTAATGACATTTGCGTGATGCGCAATGGTTTGTATTACACCGATCCCGATAACAAGAAGATTTGGTTTTCGGATTTCAATGGTCAACGTAAAGTCGTCGACGAGGGAATCGCTTATTCGAACGGTTTAGCGGCATCTCCAGATCAAACGTTATTAAATGTCGCGGATACCAAAGGGAAGTTTCTGTACAGCTTCCAGATTCAGCCTGATGGTGGTTTGGCGTACAAGCAAACGTATGGTTATTTGCATCAGCCTGATGACGCAACGGATAGTGGAGCGGATGGTTTAGCGATGGATAAAGAAGGGCGTTTGTATGTTGCTACTCGCATGGGCGTGCAGGTGATGGATCAGCTGGGACGCTGCAACATAATCCTGGAGAAGCCGCAGCCGGGTTGGTTAGCGAATGTGGAGTTCGGTGGCCCCGAGATGAATGTGCTGTATGCGACAGCGGGCGACAAAGTGTTTTCGCGTAAGCTCAATACTCGCGGTGTGGTTCCTTGGCAGGATCCGGTCAAGCCACCGAAGCCTGGTCTCTAGTGTTAGTATAAGTGGGGCTATTTAAAGCATTGGATAATAATTCGATAACTAATATAGCGCCATCGATCTGAGATAGAGTGTTGTCATAGTGACACACCTGTTTGAAAATCATTCTCATTGGGGCCTACTGATCCAACGATTAGTAGGCCTCTTCGCTTTGGTGATGAACGCATGTGGAGAAATGAATTTGCCCTGCAAGTGTTCGAACCGATGTTTGTACCAAGTGTCCAACCGAGCGATGTTGTGCCATGATTGGGAGAATGCAGAGAAAAGCATGATTGGCCAGAACGAAATAATGTTGTTCGAAATAGAGCAAGTGGTTGGTATTAATCGTGTTGCGTTTGCGCAGCGACCGACTTGCCGTTTTGTCGGTTGATAAAAAATTTGTTTTGTGATGGTACTTTGCGAAGATCAGTCGTCTCGACTTTCTCTTGCAACGATGGATGATCCGAATTCGCTGGATGTATTTTTTTTGTGAGATCTATTTGATAGGGAGTGAGGATCAACGAAACCGCAGTAAGGAAAAATGAAAGCAATGCATTTCGATTGATGAAGCGAATGATGATTTTGCGATTTACGAAAATCTTACAGTCGAGTTGCTTTTGGGGGTTGTAATGAGCAGAGAAAAAGAGAGGATGAATGTGGGGTTGCATCCAGGTCTGTTCGTGTTGCGGTCAAATCATCCTGCTAATTGCGATTAGGTTCATCGTAATTTCGGGTCTTCTTTGTTGGCTAATCGGGGGCCAACACTTCCAGGGATTTAAACGATACGCGATCGTTTTCGCAAGAGAATAATCGTGAGGGTGTTTTCGTCGTTCCGGCGAATTGGTTACGGATGTGGCCACCATTTTTGTTAGTGCCTTACCCGGTCAAGGCCTTTTATTCAGTCGCGCGGGCTTCCTTTTTTTTGAGGGACACGGGAATGAAGAGGGCTGGTGTATTTCAGTTATTGATGAGTCCTTTGGCGTGGGATGTATTTCGTACGGCAAAGGCATCTGATGGCATGCTGCGAATGATTGGCAAGCCTCATTTGAATCGAGCAGAGAATGGAAGCTTTGTTGCTCGAGTTGACCATTTGCAGGTAGCGAAGGATTCGTTGACGATTGACCTGTGGGGCAATCGCGAGAAGGTTGTGATCACATCGACGGCTGGGGATCCATCCACCGAGGGTCATCGCCTTGCCCAGAAGCTGGGTTGTGTGGAGGAAGAGGATGGGAACATCGTTGCCAAAACGGATGCGCCCTTAATGGTCATCCTGGTGCTCAATCAAAAGGATCGTGACGGCTGGCATGGGATGGTGGTGTATCAAGGGGTGATTTATCCCTTGGACTGTTACGAGATTATTGGCGAGTCGCACGGTGGTGCTGTAGGAAGCAAGCGTTTTCGCAAGGGGCGAAAGGAATCGTACCTAAATGTGTTCGGTCGATCGAACATCAATCTGTCGGGGATTCATTCAGCCATTGGAGAGGAGATCGCCCAAGGCCTCGGTAATCGACAGATCAAGCGTTTGCGGTTGATTGAAG
>JBEGUT010000098.1:0-9997 GCA_041178745.1 Planctomycetota bacterium
TAAGCACTTAAAGACCATAAGCATTGATTGAGTCCTTTAGATCCGTCGAGACGCCTACATGGCAATTGATTCTAATTCGTTATTCCCTAGGTTTTTCGCCGATAACCAAAGCGAGTCCATCTTGGACTTCCCCTTCGAGGAGTTCCGTGAAGCGACTGTCCGAAATACCGATTTTTACTTTGATCGCTTTAAGAAACTCCCCATCTTCAACCCAAACGTATCGTTCTCGACGTTTTTGATTGGCTTGAAATGTCTCGGAGGCGGATTGATTTGCCGCGACATTCTCTTCCGCTTTCTCTTCGTTAACTCCATCAAGGATGACGCGATCCTCGAGCCGCACGCGAGCTCGATCAGGATAGAAACGCAAGGCAGCGTTAGGAATCTTTAGTACTTGATCTTTCTTTTCGATTTGGAACGACAGATTGGCAGTCATTCCAGGTAGAAGTTTAAGTTTGGCATTGGGGGTTTCGACAACGACCGGGTAGGTGACAACGTTCTGTTCCGTCGAACTCGATAGACGCACCTGCTTGATCTTACCATTTTCAAAAATCTCTTCGGGATAAGCATCAACGGTGAATCGAACAGGTTGTCCCTCTTGTTGAGCTCGGCGGATAAGTCCGATGTCAGCTTCATCGACTGAGGCGAAAATGTTCACGACCTTATCGAGATCTGGAGCGATCACAAAGAGTTCAGGAGTTTGAAACTGAGAAGCCAAGGTTTGCCCTGGATCCACTTTGCGATCGATGATGATACCGTCGACCGGTGCTAAGATTCTTGTATAGCCTTGATTGGTTTTTGAGTTCTCTAAGTTGGCCATAGCTTGGTCAACATTGGTCTCTGCAACGGTGAGTTCGGCTTCTTGAGCCATTCTCGCAAAAAGTAGTTCGTCGAACTCGGTCTCCGAGATGAATTCAGGATTGATCTCGCGCAATTCTGCAGCTCTACGTTCGGCATTCTTCGCTTGCTGCAATCTCGCTGTTGCTCGTTTCACTTCCGCTTCGCGAGTCTTTAGAATCGCCGTGTCACGCAAAACGGCGGAATCATAAAGCTTAGGATCGATGGTCGCTAGAACTTGGTCCTTCTTGACAGGATCATTGAAGTCGACAAAGAGTTCCTTAACCGGACCGCTTACGAACGAGCCAATGGAAACCTTTTGAACCGGTTGGACTTCACCTGTTGAATTGACAACCAGGATGATATCGCCCTTGTTAACCGATTGAGTTCGGTAGCGTACTCGGGTTCGTTCTTTCCAGTATTTCATCGCTGGAAAATAGCCGGCGGTTCCAATGCCCCCGAGGACTAGCAAGACCAAAAGCCATTTGAGAAAAGTTCGCATGCCAAAAAGCCAATTTGAAAGCGGATGCTAGTGAAAATGCGGAGTTCCAGATCTCTGGTGTGACCTGGAAACAACAGTCTGTAGTGTAATTACTTGGCCGACACTTTGTATGTTTCAGGCCCAGGTTTTGTTGTTCCCCTGGCTTTTGCTGCAACTTGTTACTTGAGACTCTTAAAAATGTGGATTTTGTTGGGGTCAAAAGGACGATATGGTCTCGGTTTGAACGGTAATTACCACCTGAGTGCTGCAGTACCCCAGACGAGGCCCGAACCGAATCCGGATAGAAGAAGCTTGTTTCCTGGTTTAATTTTTCCTTGCTGATTGGCTTCATCCAGTGCTAATGGGATGCTTGCCGCCGAGGTGTTGCCGAAGCGGTCCAAGTTTATCCAAAGGCGATCGCGATCAACGCCGAAATCTTCCACGGCGGAATCAATGATTCGCAGATTGGCTTGATGGAGAAATATGCCGTCAAGCTCTTGAGGATACCAACCGGCAGCCCCCAGAACGTCAATCGTGCTATCGACAACAACTCGAACGGCCCATTTAAAAACTGCGCGACCATCCATCACCATATACTGCCGACCGGCGGCTAGGTTATCCGCATTAAGTGGCTCACGACTACCGCCAGCGTGAATGCACAGCGACGATCCCCCTGCCCCTTCGGATCCGAGCGTGTAACTGACGAGCCCTTGATCGTCGTCAACGCTGGCCTGAACTAGTACCGCTCCTGCGCCATCTCCAAAAAGTGGATAGGTCTTGATGTCCTTCGGGTTCACTGTTCGGCTCATCACTTCAGCGCCGATTACCAAAGCGTTTCGGGCACACCCTGACTTGATGTATTGGCAGGCAGTTACTAGACCATACATGAAACCCGCGCAGGCCGCATTCATATCCACAGCAGGTGCAAGGCAGCCCAATTTATTTTGAACGATGCAGGCCGTGGAAGGTGTTTGTTGATCAGGAGTCATGGTTGCGACAAGAATCAAGTCGACATCGCTAGCTGGGACATTGGCATTCTCTAGGCATCGCCGTGCAGCTTCTACTGCTAGGTCGCTCGTCGCTTGATCGGGATCAGCATACCGACGCTGCGCAATGCCAGTTCTTTGGATGATCCACTGACTATCGCAACCCAAATTCGCAAGCTCTTCGTTGGGAACAATCCGCTGCGGAAGGAAACTGCCGGTGGCTGCGATTCTAACGCCCGTCAAACGACCAAGTCTGCTTCGCCCGGATGGTTGATAGTTTGCTAATCGTTGCAGAACGGATTCGCCTCGGATAGTTTCGTTCTGAGTCGTCACTGTTGAGCCAATTTCTGTAGAGTCATTTGCCTTGAGTTCAAGCATGTCGCTGGCGTTTCACGAGATGTTCTGCTCGATGGTATTCCTATCTCAAGACGACCTTCCAGAGGATCTCTGTGTCTGAATTTTCTTGAAATAGTTTAGCCGCAGAAAATAACTCAAAACTTTGCGACGCCACGCTGCCTGGATTTCCATTGGGTCTGGCGGTTCCTCTGGAAATCAAACCGCTAGTTATGCGAAATCCTATACGCTCGTCGCATTATATAGCAAGATTCTCGTTTCCCGACAGTCGCCCAGGCTGAAAAGAGTGGCACTTTCGACTTTTGGCTTGGTCTCACTTTAACTTGAAGGCTTCACCGCCAGCTTTTACCCGATTAAATGACTGCAATCGGGGCGTTTTAGGTCGGTAATTTGAGAACAATCCAACATCCTTCTGGGGAATCTTCAAGATTCTGCAGTCAGCTAAAGGATCGATGAGGCGGAGAGGATTCGAGTAAACGTTGTAGCGTTTGAGATGACTTTGTGGTTTATCACATCGCGATGTAAGAACGCTTGAAAAGGGATGCAACCTCCGCCCCGCAGTTCGCTGATACCTGCAATTAGTGAATCATTCTTCCTGTCGTTAGTATTTGATCGGGTTTTCGAAAATCATTATCTCAGGCTTGTACAAAAATGAATCCGAAGCTTATTTCAAGCCCAGTGTCAGGTTACAATTAGACCGAGCGTCTCCTACCGAATTTCGACCGAGCCTCCCACCTTTACTCGGATCCTGTCGATGTCAGTTCTTCAAGCTTTCTCCGTCCGGCTACAGAATATCTCAAACACCAGATCATTTTGTCGCTTCGCGATGACACTTTTGCTTTCTGTTCCTGCCATGGAGGTAACCGTAGCGCAGCAACCAGCTTCTGAAGTTCAACGCGATGGATCCAGCAGACCTGCAGAAAAAGTCTCCCCAGAACATGCTGCTCAGATGAAGGCTGGATTGGAATTATTTAGCAGCAAGGTGGCAGCGATATTAAAGGAGCACTGTTTGAGTTGCCATGGTGGCGAGAGCATTGAAGGGGAGCTTGATTTAGCGACTCGCGAATCCATGCTCGCTAGTGGTCTACTAGATTTAAAAGAGGTCGATAAGAGTCATTTGGTAGCCGTGATTCGGCATGAAGAAGAACCTCACATGCCGAAGGATGGAGAGCGACTTTCGGACGAAGCAATCGCCGCTATCACCGCTTGGTTAAAGTTGGGAGCACCCTACAGTACGCCACTGGTCGAGCGAGCTACGACCGATAGTAGTAAGCCTTCGGCGATCTCTGATGCTGAGCGAAACTTTTGGTCTTTTCGCCCTCTAAGCCCGGTGGCACCGCCGCAATTTTCCGCGGGCGTCTCCTGGATCAAGACTCCTATCGATCAATTTGTTTTGAAAGAGTTGCAAGAAGCAGCCATTCGGCCAAATGGTATAGCTGACAAACGCCGATTGATACGCCGCGCTTATTTTGATCTCGTCGGCATGCCACCTTTACCAAATGAAGTGGATGCCTTCGTCAACGATACCGATCCTCAGGCCTACGAGAAACTCATCGATCGATTACTGCAATCACCGTATTATGGCGAACGCTGGGCAAGGCACTGGATGGATATTGCTCGGTTTGCAGAATCTCATGGATATGAACAGGATTACGATCGGCCTACGGCTTATCACTATCGCGATTTTCTAATTCGCGCTCTGAACCAAGATATTCCCTACGACGACTTTGTTCGTTGGCAAATCGCCGGTGATGAGCTTCAGCCCGATAATCCACTGGCGATGATGGCTACCGGTTTTCTAGGTGGTGGCGCGTTTCCAACCCAATTGACGGAAGCGGAATTTGAATCGTCGCGTTACGATGAACTTGATGACATGACCAATACGATTGGTACTGCCATTCTCGGTGTTTCGATCGGATGTGCACGTTGTCATGCTCATAAATTCGATCCTATACCGGCTGCGGATTATTATCGAATGGTCGCGAATATGGCATACGCGATTCGTTCCGAGGTGGAACTCGATCTCGATCCGAACAGGAGTGCCAAGCAGCGCGAAGCGTTTGAGGAAAATGTCGCTGCTGCCGAACGGGAAGTTCGCTCTTACGAAGAGGAAAAACTTCAGAAGGAAATTCGCAACTGGCTCGAAGCTTGGAATCCTGAGGCGTCAGAAAATATTGGGCCATGGCGGGGAGGTGGAATCACCGCCATCAGCACCTCCGCCAACACCAAGATGACTCGTCAAGCAGATGGGTCTTGGTTGGCTGAAGGAAATGCTCCCGCGAAAGATGTTTACACGATCGAATGCGAGTTGCCGGGCGGGAAATGGCAAGCGTTACGATTGGAGTGTCTTGCCGATGATCGCTTGCCTCATCGAGGGCCTGGACGCGCGGGAAATGGAAACTTTGCCCTTGGAGATATTTACCTTCAGATGGTTGATTCAGAAGGTAAGGTGAGTTCGACCGTGCGATTTGCGAAGGCCTCAGCGACTCATCAACAAGATGGAAGTATGCTCTCGGTTGCTGCCTCAATCGATAACGATGGAGTTTCCGGTTGGGCCGTCGATATGGGAGGTATTGGGAAAGACCAAGCGGCAGTGTTTGAATTGGCCGAGCCATTGTCTCTGGAGAAGTCGACCAAGATTCAGGTTGTGATGGTTTGCAATCATCCCAATGCCGCACATATACCTGGGAAAATTCGTCTCTCTTGGAGTGCAGATCAAGGATTGATGCCATCGGTTGGAAAGGAAGAGATCGATCCAGCAGTGCTGGTCGCCCTAACGGCATTGAAGAAGGATTTCAATTCCAAGTCATCTGAATACGCAACAGCCAAGAGCTGGCTAGCCTTGCAGATCGCTGGATATCGCGCTGTTAAAGGAAAACTCGATGCTTTAAAGGCTGCGGGCCCACCGATTGCCAAACAGAAAGTTCTAGTGACGACCGAAGGCATGCCCCACTTACCTCATCATGCCGACGATCGTGGCTTTCCACACTTTTATCCCAAAACCTTTTTGTTGACACGCGGTGATGTACAACAGAAACGAGGTGAGGTGGAGCCAGGATATTTGCAAGTCTTGATGCGCAATGGGAAGAAAGAGGATTATTGGAAAGTTTCGCCTCCCGATGGTTGGACTCGCACCACCTTTCGCCGAGCTTCTTTGGCAAACTGGATCACCGATGTGAACGATGGCGCCGGACATTTGGCCGCTCGAGTTGTCGTCAATCGTTTGTGGCAGCATCATTTTGGACGTGGTTTAGTAGCGACCCCAAGCGATTTCGGGCGTCAGGGTGACTTGCCATCGCATCCCGAATTGCTCGACTGGCTGGCGACCGATTTGATTCAAAACGGTTGGCATCTTAAGCGAATGCACAAACTGATCATGACGAGCGCTGTGTACATGCAGAACAGTCAGTCAACCGAAGATGCGGTTGCCGCTGATTTGGCTACCGATCAGCCTGCTGGTGATCGAATGGTCATCGATCGAGAGAATCGGTTGCTTTGGCATTTCCCTATTCGCAGATTGGAAGGTGAGGCTATCCGAGATAGCTTATTGGCTATCTCAGGTAACCTTGATCCAACGCAGTTCGGTCCTGGAACGCTCGATCAAAACATGCGCCGTCGCAGTATTTATTTCTTTATCAAAAGAAGTCAATTAATTCCGATGATGTTGCTCTTCGATTGGCCGGAGCATTTGGTTGGTATTGGCCAGCGTTCGGTGACAACGATCGCGCCACAAGCTCTCGCTTTTATGAACAGTCCACAAGCCAGAAACTATGCCGAGGGATTCGCGTCCAAGCTGAAGGATTTGGATGATTCGGCGGCAGTTGTGGAAGCTTATCGTATTGCGTTTGGACGTTCTCCAGAACCACATGAAATTGAAGTTGCTAAAGGATTTTTGAACTCACAAGCGACGGTCTACCAGCAGCAGAATGTGGCTAACGCCGCGATGATCGCGAGAGTTGATTTTTGCCAAGCGATCTTGTCGATGAACGAACTGGTCTATGTTGATTAATTGGGTTGATTAATTGGGTTGATGAGTCGATTCGATCTACTCACAAATGTCGAAATCGACTTGCTCGCAGATAGTAATGCACTGCAAGGTCATTGAGTCAACAAACCGTGTAACAGGGAATGATAAAGCCATGAAAGCGAACACTCTAAAGCAATCCGATTATCGCCAATGGACAAGAAGGCAATGGCTGGGGCAGACGGGTTGCGGCATGGGACTGTTGGCACTGGCCAATATGTTGCTGCAGGAAAACGAGTTGGTTGCGGCCGATGCTTTGGATAGTAGTAGCTTGGATCCGTTGACGGAGAAGCAACCTCATTTCGCGGCAAAGGCAAAGCATGTTATTTGGATCTTCGTCAATGGTGGACCGAGCCAGGTTGATACGTGGGACTATAAACCAGGCTTGACCAAATGGAATGGTAAGTCGATCAAAGAGTTCGACGGTGGATTTGAGGATACCACTGGTTTTTTCAAAAACGCCGTCGGTGGTTTGATGCAAAGCCCCTTTAAGTTTTCGCCGCAAGGTGAATGCGGCAAAATGGTTTCGGAGATCTTTCCGAATCTGGGCAAGCATGTCGACAAGATGGCATTTATCCATTCTGGTTTTACAGAGTCCAATAACCACTCCCCTGCCCTCTTCATGATGAACACGGGGATGGCGCGCATGGGATTTCCTTGCGTCGGCTCTTGGGTGACTTATGGCTTGGGAAGTGCCAGTCGCAATCTCCCAGGATTTGTGGTGATGAGCGATCCGAAAGAAAGAGGATTACCGAAGGGACATGCGGCTAACTGGAGCTCCGGATTTTTACCGGGAGTCTTTCAAGGGACTCATTTGAAATCCGGTGGTCCTGCGATCGATAACCTTCAAATGCCCAGCGGCATGACCTCGCAGTCGCAACGCCAACAATTGGATCTTCTCAAGCAACTCAATCAGACCTTCTTGGAAAAGCAGGCTACCGAAAGCGAACTTTCGGCTCGCATTGAGAGTTTCGAGTTAGCCTATCGTATGCAGATGGCAGCGCCTGAGGCATTAGATCTGGAGAAGGAACCGGCCAATATCCATGAGCTTTACGGAGTGAACAAGCCTGAGTGCGATCATTTTGCGCGACAATGTTTGACCGCGCGTCGACTGGTCGAACGAGGTGTGAGGTTCGTACAGATTTACTCAGGAGGTATGGAGAACCAGCGATCTTGGGATGGTCACAATGATATTCAAGGTAACCATTCGCAATTCGCAGGAGAGACCGATCAACCAGTCGCTGCTTTGCTGGAAGATCTGCAGCAAAAGGGGTTGCTCGACGAAACGCTGGTGATTTGGTGTGGAGAGTTTGGGCGATTGCCAGTCGCTCAGATTTCCGACAAACCTGGACGCGATCATAACCCTCATTGTTTTACCGCATGGCTGGCCGGTGGTGGAGTGCGTGGAGGAGTTAGTTATGGAGAATCGGACGAAGTGGGTTATAAGGCTGCGGTGGACAAAGTGCATATCAATGATCTTCATGCGACAATTCTCCATTTGCTCGGCATGGATCATCAGAAGTTGACCTATCGCTACAACGGCCGAGACTTCAGACTGACGGACGTCGCGGGTAACGTGCTCACAAAAATCCTGGCCTAAGTGAAATAAAGTTTGCCGGTTCTCACGCTTGAGACAATCGAAGCAAAGGGGCGTTGAGAAACAAAGGCCGACAATCTTCGACCGTTTTTAAGGGCTTGCTACTCTCTTTCCTGCAGGAATGGCGAAAAAGGTCGCTTCTGGGATGCTTTTCTCTCGAGTGCGGATGGTTTACACTTTCCTACTCTCCGCTTAAACCTCATCCGTCACTCCTGCAGAGTAATCGTTATGACCACAGCCGTTAGGGTTCAGCTTTGTGTGATGATGTTCCTCCAATTTTTTGTTTGGGGAGCTTTCTTTCTTCCAATGGGTGCTTATCTGGGCATCATTTTCAAGGATAAAGAGGGGCTCAACAGCATCATCGGCAATGCCTACGCAACGCAGACGTGGGCTGCGGTATTCGCTCCGTTGATCGTGGGTTTCATCTGCGATCGCTTGTTTAATAAAGAGAAGGTCAATGGCGTTCTCCATATCCTTGGAGGCTTGATCCTATGGTGGTGTTCGACGATCACCGATTCACCGGCACAATTCTTCTGGGCCATGTTGGCATTCTTCTTGTGCTACATGCCAACGCTTGCCTTGGTTAACGCGATCACTTTTCAAAACGTCCCATCCGTTGAGAATGACTTCCCACAAATTCGTCTTTGGGGAACGATCGGTTGGATTGCATCTGGTTTGGTTGTATCGCAGTCGATGTTCGGTATTTTCCCACTCCCTGTTTTGCCAGGTATCACCGATGCAGGTAGCACCAATTTTCCATTGAAGCTTTCGGCAGTGGTAGGCATCCTCTACGGCATTTACAGTTTCACTCTTCCCGCTTCGCCACCTCAAGGTCGCGGTGAACCGATTAGTCTAGTAAAAGTGCTAGGTCTTGATGCTCTGCAGTTATTCAAGAATCCATCGTATTTCATTTTCGCTTTATGTTCGTTTCTTATCTGCATTCCATTGGCCTTTTACTACGCAAGAACTTATGAGTTCGTTAGCAAGATGTCCTTCGGCGATCGCAGTTCTGGTGTGATGGCTCTGGGACAGGTTAGCGAAATATTCTTCATGGCTGCCGTTCCATTTTTCTTGAATCGACTCGGTGTCAAGAAAATGTTGCTAGTCGGTATGCTCGCTTGGGCTGTTCGCTATGCACTTTTTGGCTTGATGCCATCGAGCGCAGCAATGCTCGTCTTAGGTATCGTATTGCATGGGATATGCTATGACTTCTTCTTTGTGACCGGTCAGCTTTACACAGACCGAACCGCTCCGAAAGAGATACGTACCAGCGCTCAAGCGTTTCTCGGCTTGTTAACTTACGGGGCTGGTATGTTGGTCGGCAATTACATCTTGGGTTGGTGGGGCGATTCGATTGGCCTAGTGCCAACGACCAGGGAAGGATGGCTTGCCGATGCAGCTCAATTCTGGCTGTTGCCAGCAGGGCTCGCTTTGGCGATCTCGATTTTCTTCTTCGCAACTTTCTGGGATAAGCCGTCTGTGGTAGCAGAGGAACAAACTACCAATAGTTAGTTGTAGTTGCCTACCGACTTTGAAGTCGTCGACTGAACCAAATAAAAAACGTTTCGTGGCTACAGGAGCTACGAAACGTTTTTTGTTTGTGGTCGAAGGTTCAGTTTGGTCTATCGGTAGCTCGTCGCAGGTGCCGTTCCCTCAATACTCGGAATTGTAGGAAGTGAGGGTACTGGAGTGGCTGGAGCAGTCGGACTCATGGCAGGTTG
>JBEGUT010000099.1:0-9929 GCA_041178745.1 Planctomycetota bacterium
AGCAATTCTTCGCACGTAGAGACCCAAATCATGCTCCCACTCTCTCGACGACAATTCCTCGCAACCTCCGCTTCAGCCTCCGTACTTGCCTTGACATCGCAATTAGCGCAGCAAGCAGAGGCTAACGCCAGTACGCAAGCTGGCTCTTGGATCGATGCCCATGTGCATGTCTGGACTCCCGATACCACTCACTATCAACTTTCATCTGGCTACAAGAAGTCGGATATGCAGCCCGCCAGCTTCACTCCCGAGGAACTTTTTGCCCAGTGTCGCCCCCATGGCGTGGAGCGTATCGTACTGATTCAAATGAGCTACTATCAATACGACAACTCCTACATGACCGACATGATCGCTAAGCATAAGGGCATTTTCTCGGGTGTTGGTATAGTGAATTACGATTCCAAGGATGTTGCTGAGCGCATGAAAGAGTTAGCCCAACTCGGAGTGCGTGGATTTCGTATCTATCCTGGCGAAGGAGAAGCAGCAAAATGGATCGATCATCCCGGTATGGCTCTCATGTGGGAAACCGCCGCCAAAGAAAATCTTGCAATGTGTCTTTTGATCAATCCAAGCGACTTACCGCATATCGCCGCTCTATGCAAAAAGTATCCTGAGACACGCGTCGTGATCGACCACTTTGCGCGGATCGGCATGAAAGGCGAAGTCAACAAGTCGCAACTCGATCAGCTATGCGATATGGCCAAGTTTTCTCAAGTCCATGTGAAAACTTCCGCCTTTTATGCTCTCGGCAAAAAACAGGCACCGTACAAAGATCTCTTACCGATGATCGAGCGGCTGGTCGATTCATACTCGCCACAACGCTTGATGTGGGCCAGCGATTGCCCATTTCAGGTTGAAGGTGGCCACACCTATGGTGCATCCATCGAGCTGATTCGAGATCGTGCGACTTTCCTATCCGAAGAAGATAAAGAATGGATTCTTCGCGGTACCGCCGACAAGTTTTTCTTTACCTGATCTTTACGCGCCCGATGATCGAGGATCCTTAACGAGTAATATCGGTTACACGGACTCCACATCGATCCACTGACGGAACGATGTCTCGTCGGCATTGCGACCACTGATCACAATCACAACGTCTCCTTCGATCGCCGAGTCCAACGCGCCGCTGGTGATATCGTGCATAGCAGCTGCTAACGCGATCGCGCCGGAGGGTTCCGTTTTGAGCCCATGGCGATCATACAAACACTTCATCGCCTTTCGCGTCTCTAAATCGTTTATCGTCAAACACCGACGAATATGCTTGCGCAAGATGGGCCAGTTGTGGGCACCGACATCATACGACAGAAGTCCATCGCAAATACTGGTTGGCTTTGCTAGTCGCTCGCGCTGATCGGCCTTCAGAGATAAAGCAAAGTCGTTGGCATCCTCCGGCTCAACCCCAACGATTTCAGCTTCCGGGAAACCGTCGGCGATCGACAAAGCATGACCCGCCATCAAACCTCCGCCACTAACTTGGCAGTAGAACTTGGCTAACTTGCGCTGCTGCGACTTTAGAGCGTCAACGATTTCCAAGCCGCCTACGCCATTGCCTGCGATCACCCACGGATCATCGTAAGGAGAGGCTTGTATCGCTTGAGTTTCCTTGGCGATCTTCTCCGTTAAGGCATCGCGTTGGCCCGTGATATGATCGTTGGCAATATCATAGGTCTGTATTTCAGCTCCGAAGGTTCGCGTCAATTCAAATTTTATCTTGGGAGCGGTATCGGGCATTACGATCATTACCCTTTTTCCATAGCGCATTCCTGCATAAGAAATTCCCGAAGCAAAGTTACCCGACGAGTGTGCCGTTACAGCTCGATGACCAATTCTCTCGAGATTACCCGCCATCCAGTTCAGCGCGCCATACACTTTGAACGATCCAACTGGCGTCCAGCCATAGTCCTTCAACCACACGCGCCGCTCGCCTTTAAAACCGAGCATACGCTCCAAGGTGTAAGACCTGATCAATGGGACCGTATCGAGATGACTTCGAATCACCACTGATGCTTTGTGAACATCGTCGATCGTAACGGTTTTAATATCCATCGCGAACTTACATTTCTCTAAAAGTTTGAATTTAGATTGGGCTCTCGGAAGCCATCGCTCCCGGGTCTCCAAAGCGAGTATGCTGCAAGAAAAACCCCCGAACTAATGAAACCAGCTATTCTCGCAGCAGAGACGATAATAAACCTCTGCCGCTTTTTCGAGCGATGACTGATCGATGTATTCGTCTTTCGTGTGCGCCTGAGCAATCGAACCGGGACCAAACACCACCGAAGGTACTCCTGCCTCGCAGAGTGTGGAAGCATTGGTGCCGTATGCTACGCCCATCACCTTGCGTTCTCCACACATCGGCAAATCGCCACCACAGCGCAGTTCTTCATCCCACTGCCTCATCGCTGACAGAAGTCCAGAGGCTAGCCAACTATTATCAGCATCAGACAACGCGACACACTCAATCCAAGGAGCTTCGAAATCCAAATCGAAATCGACTCGCGATCTTAAAAACTCCTCAATTTGCCGACGCGCGAAAAGCGGATCTTCTCCCGGAATAATTCGTCGATCAATTTCAATGTAACAGTGATCAGGAACGACATTGACACTAATGCCACCTTCGATTCGCCCAACACTGAGCGTTGCACCTCCGCACAACGGATGGGGTATCGTTGTTTGTCGCAACGACTCGGCATACTGCTCAAGATGACTAAGAACTTGCGCCATGCGATAGATCGCGTTGACACCTTTTGTAGGATCGCTGCTATGGCAAGCCTTACCATGCGTGTGAATCTTAAATCGGGTCACACCACGATGAGCAACGACGATATCTAATTCTGTCGGCTCTGCAACAATGGCTCCGTCTGGCTTTTTGGGGAGCAATCTGCTTGCACTCTCACTTGCAGTCCAATATCGAACCACATGCGCAATTCCCAGCGCGGTAGATTCCTCATCGCAAGAACAACTCAATACCACATTGGGCGCATTGGGTGGACGCTCTAAACAGAGCCGCCGAAATGCATAGAGCATCGCAGCGAGTCCACCTTTCACATCACACGAACCTCGACCGTAGATACGTCCCTGCTCTAACTTCGGTAGAAAGGGATCGATCGTCATTCCCTCGACTGGAACCGTATCTTGGTGAGCATCCCAAAGCAATGTAGGGCGATCCTCGCCAGCATCGTAACGTGCCAGCACATTGTCACGTCCCGGAAGAACCTGAATCCTTTCACTGTTGGCCCCAAATGAGCCAAAGAAACTCATTAGCCAATCACTAACTCTTCCCTCGAAGAACTCAGGACCACTGACACTCCTACCCATCGGATTAACGCTGGGTATTTCAATCAGCCGGCAGAGAATATCGGAAACACTCTCCGAGCAAGACGCTTGGGTCATACATCTACTTCTCAAATCGGAGGGAATCGAGATTCATCAATCCACTCGCCTTATTTTTATTGACGAATACGACAACCAAATCCCCTCGCTCCATTGCAGCTGGTAGTGCAACTTCTTTTTCGTACCAACCTTCCCACTGACCATTGACCTCAATAGGAACTGACACAAGCAGCTTTCCTTCTTTAGATCCGCTCCGCAGTTCGATCTCACCACCAGCTCCCGCCGAAGCAACTCGCAATTTGACTTTGGTAACCTGATCCAGCGGAACATCTTTGAATTTCAAATGGTGCCCATGATCAATCGCGCCGATGAATTTCCCCCCATGCGCGCTGCCCGAGTCCAGGATCCTAGAGCCGCCGATTTCTTCCGCATGTTCTGCTTCAACTAAACGGGGTCGCAACACAATCTGCACCGTCTCACTCTGCGGTGGCACACTTTCCGTCCCAAGATCCGTATAGATCGCATCAAGCACCATGTAACCTGGCGATGCATTTGGTTTGCTCTGTAAGTCAATACTACCAGCAAATCCTTTAAACGAACGAACCGCCTGATCCGGCTCTACTGCAAACACCCATTCAACCATCTGCCTGATCTCTTCGGGAGAGTGATGATCATGAGGCAACATGGCAACTTTTCCCCAAACGCCTGTCGAACCTTTGATCACTCGCTGCACTGAAGCTTCCAGCGCATCAGGTTGATTACGATACTTCTGGGCTACATCCAAAAACCTGGGTCCAACGCGCGGTTGGTCTACTGCGTGACAGTTGAAACAATCGCTGTTTTTCATCAATCGCAACCCCGGCGGCCCACTCGCGCCATCATCCGCCGACGTAGCTCGACCTGGAGGCGTCTGCACCATCATTGCATTGACACTTACTCTCTGGGGCGCATCGGAGTCGAGCGACTCCAGCGACTCTTTGTCTGCCTCTTCGAAGTCTGATGTACCATCCTCGAAATCGCGCACATAGACTTTGAAATCAACCGGCTTGTCAGGATCATAGAAACCGCCCGCCAGCGGTTCCACAAACCGAATGCGAGGTTTTTCATTACCAACCAAGACCGGTAACGTTGCCACGTTCGAAGCACCTGAGGGATCGGTAACCACCAATTCAACGTTATAAGTACCATTGGCATCAAAAGTGACTGTCGGATTAGCTTCTTGACTGAGCAGAACGCGTTTGGCCCCTTCAACACCCGCCTGCGTCGCGTACCAACGGTAAGAAAGCTCGTCAGCATCCTTATCACTCGTACCACTGCTGGAGAACTTTACGGCCAGCGGCGAGCGGCCAATGTTATTTTCAGAAGCGGCGCGAGCTAATGGTGTTCGATTACCACGGACATAATCGATTCGAATCAATTTTGCATCCGCATTCACTCCCCACGTCTCACCGTACTCAATCACATACAACGCACCATCGGGTCCGAATTCCATGTCGATAGGTCGAGTAAAACGCTGCTGCGGCAAAAATCTCTCCATCGATTTGATATTCGAATTTTCATCCAAATGCACTGCGATGATCCAGTGTCGCGACCATTCGTAGAAAAATAACGTTCGATGGAAATGCTCAGGAAAGCGAGTTAGCGATGGATGATCAGCAACAAAATCATAAACCGGTCCCGCACACGCCGTTCGACCACCATCACCAACTTCTGGAAAGACGTCTGTTCGACCCGCTGGATAGTAGATAAATGCCGGCTGCGCTGGAGGTAGCTCTTTAGCACCAGTGTTGTTGACGGAAAGATTGACCGGCTTAGCTGCATCAAACTTCTCTCCTATTTCTCCGGTTGCAAAATTCACCCTCGGATACGCTTGATTGTTGCCGATGAAAAGTGGCCAACCAAAGAATCCTGCCTTGCGAGCTTGATTCAACTCGTCATAGCCGCGTGGTCCACGCGGGCCATCTCCTCCGGCATCCGGCCCCACATCGCCCCAGTAAAGATAGCCCGTCTTTGGATCCACGCTGATTCGCCATGGGTTCCGGCACCCCATAACATAAATCTCGGGCAAGCCGACCGAACCATCTTTCGGAAACAGATTTCCATCAGGTATTTCATACGTACCATTAGGGAGCGGCTTGATTCTTAAAACCTTTCCGTTGTAACTCTTGGTATTGGCCGAAGAACGTTGAGCATCAAAGGGCCACTTCTCGGGACGCTCATCGATGGGCGCGAAACCCTGCGAATCCCCGAACGGATTGGTGTTGTCCCCTGTCCCAATAAACAAATCACCTCCAGGACCAAAGGCTAGCGAACCCGCATGATGGCAGCACTCTTTGCGCTGCTCTTCATAGGTCAATAACACCTTTTCGCTATTCAAATCAATCTTGCCATCGACCAACGTGAATCGGCTTACGTGCTGTCCCGAGAAGTTGGGTGGGGAATACTGCAAATAGATCCACTGAGTTTCTGTAAAATTTGGATCAAGAGCTAAACCGATCAGACCGTTTTCTTGCTCAGTCGTAACAGGAAGCTCGCCGATCAAGTCAACTTGCTTGGTCTTTGGATCAAGCACCTTTACTTGGCCGGTTAGCTCGATGTAGAAAATCCTGCCATCCTTTGCAATCGACAACTCCATCGGCCGCATCATTCCACTGACCAGGGTCGTAGTTTCAAACCGCGCTGGATTGTAGGATTCCTCCGCCATCAGCGATCCGTAAACCGCAATAGCGCTCACTGCAAACGCTGCAACTCTGCTCTTTCGGAAACAACCACCAGCAAAACCCAACATAAGATCACCGACCTTCACAATAACTGTCGAAATAACCAATCTTTGAATCATCGCTTCTTGTATTCATCGCCCTGGCATCCCAGTCCGACAATTAATGGTCACCATGGTGATCATGGCTATCGCCTTGAAACACCTCATGCTTTTCGTCGGCTCGAGAAATCAACAGTGCCATAAGATCCAAGATCTCTTCCCTGGTAAGTTTATCGAGCAATCCCTTGGGCATAATGGAAACAGGCGATTTTCGTCGACCCGTGATCTCATCTTTTTTGATGACGATCGGATCAGCCTTAGCCAAAGGATTCTCGATCAACTCGACAACATCATCCGTCTCTTTAAGGATCATGCCGCTTAGGGTTTGGCCATCGTCGGTCAAGATTTGGTAAGTCTGGTACTTCTCTTCGATCTTGTTCGATGGATCCAATAACGAAGTCAGAATCTCCATCGGTGTCATCTTCGGATCGAGTTTCGTTAGATCAGGACAAATCGCAACACCCGTGTCGCCAAGTTTATGGCAAGCCATGCAGTTAGCAACCTTAAAAACTTGCATCGCATTACCGTAAGAACGCCCTTGCCCAACATGCTCTACTGAAGCTGAGAGATCTTCCATCTTCCATTCGGTTCTCGGACGACGATCTTTAAGCAACGCATCTTGCGGAACCAGTCCGCTCGCTGCGAGATAACCGTCGGGATCAGCGATGTATTTATCTAGATCTTCAACCACATACATCGCCCCAAACATGCGTCGCCAATGCCCCGGATAAGTGCACACATAAGGATAAACACCAGGTTTCGCAGGTACCTTAAAGCTTAACTGCTGAACCTGAGCTGGTTGCAGCAAACGGCTCGATAGCAGAACCTTGTCAGATACCGGAACAAACTGTCTAGCCGCGGCGCCAGGATCTTGGGCTGTTGCTTCTGCCGACATACCGATCTCTTCCATCGCACCTGGCTGCGTGATGACCAAGTTATGCGGCATCATGTCCGTATTTTCAAATACAAACTCGATCGGCTTGCCAGCCTCAACAACCAGAACTTCCTGATCGTAAGACATTCTTTCGAGCAAAGTTCCTAACCGAATCACCCTAACGCCGAGCTCACGCAGTTGCTTACGAGCTGCTGCGATTTGATCAGCCGGTAGCATAGCCACCAGCGACTCGCCGAACTCCATTGCATCTAATACCGCAGGACTCGTACGCCCTTCGGTTGGAACATTGCTTACGTACTTCATAACCTCAGCGAGCAAACCAGGAGCCTTATCCGCAGGCCAAGATGCCTTCGGTATTCGCCTCAAAGCCCGAATCGCCGCGAGTCGATCCGCACGATCGCTGACGAACCCTGACAATAAATCAAACGTTTCCGTCTCTCTTCCTCGAACCGAGGCGAGACCTTCCATCGCCGCTCGCCGAATCACACCTTCGACTCCACCAGCCTCCAACTGAAAAACACTATCTCGCTTCGGAGCAGGGATATTTTTCTGCTCAAAAATCGGACTGCGTGATTCATCCAGCACGAGCAACGTAAAGCCTTCTAAGCGATTCGCAAAACCTTCGCCACGATTATAAATTTCAATTCGTTCAATCGCAGTTGGTTCACCGAGATCGAGTTCCCACCACGGATTCAAAGTTTCTTCAGCACAGTGTGTTTGGCCACCTGCACCGTAAACGGGATTCTTATTTCCGTCCAGCGCCCGAGATGCATCTCCACCATGCGAGGTATTAATCTGAGTTGCCTTTCCGTTGGGAGCAACATTACGATCGTCGCTATAGACCTCTACCTCGGCCAAAGTCAACGTTCCTCGGCGCGGCAATTCGATACGCACATATCGTCCATACGCACCCTTGTTACCACTGCTCGCCGCAGCAAGACCTTCTGGCAAACCTTTCAATAGCGGCGCCACTCGATCGTACAGCGTTGATCGCAAACTAGCATCGGAAATCAGTGGCATCGCGCGAATTAGATCGCGTAAGCTGCTCACATTCTTGGAACATAAATCCCAGACCTTATCGGTCGATCGATCGACCGCAATAACGCCCAGGAGCCCTGATTGCCGAATCACCGGCGACTTGGCTTCGATTGCAAATCGCTGCAACTCCGCTCGCACCGCAGTCAACTGCTCACCACCACGCATACCCAGCAGACGCACTAGGTCGTAAATCACACTGTCGTCGATCGGTTTAGAACTAACATCGATCTCCGTAATCAATCGCACCAATTCCTGCGCGGGTGTCTTGCCACTTCGCTCTGCCAAATCCTGAACTGCATTCAACCTAATTTCATCGGTTACTGAAGTCCGCATCACCAATTGGCGACTAACGTCAATACTGGAAGGAAGCTTCAACAACGCCTCCGTGCTCAGTTGCTGATAGTAAAAATCCTTACCTGCCGGGGTAGTCATCGCCAGGCTGTTTCCTTTGGCAAGCTCAGCTTTCCAATAAGGCTCTAAAGCTCTTTCGGTTTCTTTGATCACATAATCAAGAAAACGATCCGTCGGAAAACTCTTTGCAATAGCGACAACTTCGATCGCTGCTGGATCGCGCAGAAAACTTGAAGCCCGAACTGCTTCCATTCTCACACGAGGATGCTCGTCGGCTGCCAACTTGCGAAGAAGATCAAGCGTATTGGGGCAGTAATCGCGCCAATAGCAAAGCGTGAATGTCGCTGCGGCTCGCGCACGATAATCCTTGCTCGCGAGCATTCGCTCCAGCAACTCTTGGTTGTACTGATTGTGGTGCTGATGAACCCAGAGAGCCTCCATCATGTGATGCTCATACTCAGGATCTTTTGGATCTAGCGTCTTCATCCATTGCTGCAGCACTTCAATAACCCGCTCGCTTCGACGTGAACTTAACTCGATTTTCGCGCGATAGCGAACCCGGTTTTCAGGAGACTTAAGAAGGTCGAGCAGAGCGGGTATCGGCTCACCAAAGATTTTGGTTTGCGCACTGAGAGGTCGACCTTCGTAGGTAATACGATAGACACGACCGTGCGTTTGATCGCGATTGGGATCACGCAAATTATGTTGCATATGTCCGATGATCGGATTGTGCCAATCGCACAGATAGATCGCACCATCGGGACCCACTTCAACATCGGCAGGACGGAAATTGGGATCGGTGGACGAGACGATCGGTTCCTGCTCATCTGCCGAGAAACTCGCGCCATCGTCCTTGAACTTGTATCTCAAGATCCCGAGAAATCCAATCACATTATTAACCAGCAGGTCGCCCTGCATCTCTTCCGGAAAGTGATTGCTAGAAAGAATCTCCGTACCCGAGCAAGGTCGTGTCCGCTGCTGATAAACCGTAGGCGCTCCACCATGCTTGTTAGGAAATTCTAAATGCGTACTGAAGACAGCACCATGGTACGGTACGGCACCTGTCCCATCATGAACCACATCCTGTCCCCAGCGATCGAAGACGTGACCATGTGGGTTCGCGAAGCCATACGACGTATAGATATCAAAATCCTGTCGGCGAGGATCGTATCGAAATACTGCTCCGTTGGCGACTCGCTGCACTGGACCGTAAGGTGTTTCTACCTGCGTATGATGGAATGTTCCCTCTTGGAAATAGAGAGCTCCACCCGGATCAATAGCAAATGAACTCGCCGTGTGATGCGTGTCGGCGGAATCAAGACCATGGACGATCCGCTGCTTGACGTCGGCCTTATCATCACCATTGGTGTCTTTGAGGAAAATCAAATCAGGCGCTTGAGCAACAATCACCCCGCCATTCCAGAACTCAAAGCCAGTTGGATTGTGGATATCATCCACGAATGTTGTGCATTTATCGGCGCGACCATCGCCATTGGT
>JBEGUT010000100.1:0-9921 GCA_041178745.1 Planctomycetota bacterium
AGCATATCTGATTGGTAGATACGAAAATCGGTTGAGTAACATGGCTCATCTATCCTCTTGGTCCGTCGGTTATGATCGATCGAGGCATAATTCCGTGATTCGAGTTTCTATTCCTACTTTGGTGCGTTAATCGGAAGTTTTCGCCCAAGGCTTACTGAGTTATCGGTAGCTGATTCACGCTTCAACTTAGGTTGTTCTCCATAAAGCGGTCCAAGGCCTCGCATTGTCTTGAGCGTTTTCCTGCCATTCATATCCGAGTCACTGACATACATGTCGATGGTTTTAAAATTCGCCGCGATGGCCCGAGTGGCTGGGTAGTTAAAGTGAGGCGTTTTAACAAATGAGGGAAATCCCCAGTCAATTGAGAATAGTTCTTTGGCTCGCCGACGGCCGAATTCATATTCTTGTTGTCCGGTGAGATCACGGAATTCGATATGGCTTTCGAATTCCGCATCTGGGTTTACTTCAAGATCTGCCCACCATTCGCTTCTGAGGGCGATTTCTTCGCAGTCGGCTAGCATCCAGTTTTTAAGAAGCAAGCGTGCGACCAGGGGATTGTGTCTCCATCCAGTTCCAAGTACCCGCACTCCAGGTAACATGCGGCGAACATCTTGAGCTGGCATTGTGATGATGTAGCCACCAAGGTAGGAGCGTGTCTTAATCGTATCGCTAAATTGGTAGTCGCCATCGGTCAGGATCTTTGCTGGATCAGGCTCACGAACCACTGGAAAGTAAGTTGGTTCTGATGCAGAGGCTAAGATAGCTAGTGCCACATCCTTTGCATCAGTCATCAGTCGCAGATCCGCAATTCGCTCTTCGGGGGGTATTTGAGATATAAGTTGGTACATAGAAGGGTCTACAAAAAAAGTCGCTGCTCGACCTATCCTGCGATCCTTGCCAAGTTTCAGGGCGGGGTGATCTTGAGAAAAAAGTTCGGGATGTTTTTTGTAGAACTCATAGACTTCAGGTTTCCAGGAGACGGTCATGTTCGTTAGATCGATTTCCTTGAGATTACCGGGTGCAAGGATGCTTTCGGGATGCTTATCTTCCAAAACCTCTTTGTTGCAGGTGACGATGAGGCAGGGAAAACGCGGCTTGGCAGCGCTACGTCGAACGATTTCATCGATTGAGTTTGCGTCTTGACAATGAGTCACACCGAGGGCGAAGGCAATGTATTCACGTAGTTCGGAATGCGGTATTTCAGTTGATTGACCACGAGAGATTTTCGAGATCTTCGTGTTAACGTTTTCCATGTTGCGAACGGCGCTTCGGTCTCCGGTTACCAAGCGGCTGATCGCATGCTTCACGTTCTGATCGGTAAAACCAAAACAACAGAAAAAAGCAGCCGGTATCGCTCCACTGCTATTGCCAGCCACAATGGTTTGACGGTTTCGGATAGCAGGGATTTGTGCATAGGCCTCTTCAAGAACACCCGCGTCATAGGGAAGGCAAGAGCCTTTGCCTTGGAAGCAGAGAAGCAGTTTCATATCGGGAAAGTGCTTACTGTCCCAACTGGAAGAAAATGTTTCTCTTGTGGTTTTGTGGCTGTTTTGGGCTAATGCAGATGTGGCAAACTCTAACGCTACAGGAAGAATTGTAAGAAGCACGATGCTGTGAAATCTAGCAATCTGTGGATTTGTATGTGTTATGGTTATCATCGATCTGCTTCCATGTCGGAAAGATTTCATGGGCCTTGTGTAACTTGTCGACTCTGTCCGATGACGAGCCAGCCGTTGTCTATATGTAAGTGCTTGAGATGAATGAATGACGAAATACCGGCTTTTTGGTACCTGGGGAGAGGTTGAAGCTCCTCGGGAAGCAAGCGACCCAGCACCTTGATCCAGGAAAGTCGCTGTTCGTTAGAGATGTCACCTATAAGTTCAAATTGTTTACGCATTAAGTGAACCTGATTTCCGATACGATTGACTTGATAAATGACTTTGATCTCGCAATGACTTGCTTGCGTTGGTTGGTCTTCGATCTGGTAGCTATCTCCGTGAAGAGTTAAAATGATTTGATCATCATTGAGTGAGAGTGATAAAGGTGTAGGTGTACGTAAATGAATGACTGAAGGGATCGTGGCAGGTTGGGGGTTCTTCCATGATGGATCCTCCATTTTTAGCTGCACCTGCCAAACGCCTCGCATCGTCGCTTCATCAATGGAAAAAGCAGGAAGTTTTTCCAGAACGTTGGTAATGGCAGACTCATGAATGCAGGAGATGATATCGAGTTCTTGTTTAGTGTTCGGCGATAACTCTGGTGGTGATGTCAGGGCAGCGAGCTGATCGTGCATCATGTAGTGAGCCGAATAATTAATTCCTAGTTGATCATTGAGAATTGAGATCCTTGGTTCGAAGGTAAGGATATGAAAACGATCCCAGATTTTGTGGCGTAGTAGGTCATTGATGCGATAGGCAAGTTGATAGCCTACTTCTTCAGCCTTTTCTCGGATGTCAGTTTCGACACGCTTGGCTAACGTCGGAGCGTTTTCGTCAAGCTTACGCTGCACAACTCGGCTAAGTAGTCTTTCAACTATTGGTAATTGTCCTAACGGGCATTCCACTTGTGCATCGAGAACCTGCGTTTGCAAAGAAGCGTGAATGGTTGGTGTGTTTCCGTGGATTTCAGTCGGCTGGATATGAACTGGTTGACTCCCAGTTACCCGGGGTTGAATAGCTGCAACGATACTTATTTTGCTGCGATCCGCACGTGTTACTAGTTGGCCGCTTCCGCTAACGTGAAGAAGAAGCGAGCAATCGTTGGTGCTGTAGGGTAGCTCTGCAAGATAGGTTACCTGTATCTTTCCTTGTGTATGGATTTGTGTACTGTCGAGTGTAGCGGTTTGATCGACTGGAACCAAAAATGAACCCTGCGATTCTTCATCGATGAAACGGCGTCGGACAAGTGTGAGTGTATTGGCCTGGGAAAGTAGGTTTTGAAGATTATGAACAGCCTCGACGTTGGGATGGATATTCGCGATCTGAGCAAATGCAAGTCGAATTTCTAAAGCGCCGTTAGTTTCGGTACGTAAGGCCGGATTGATCGCATGTTTTCGTAGTACTGCTAGCGCCTCACGACCTAGTGGTACCGCGGATTGGGTTGATCGCAGAAGAGTGATTAGTTCCGATAGGCTTTCATCCAGCTGATGAAATTTAAGTTTTAGTTTTCCAGAAGACAACTTGCGCAAGGCAGTAGCAGATCGTTGTAGCAGAGTAATGTCAGGTGAGTTCTCCTTGAGTTGGGCAGAAAGAGGGGATAGAAAACAGTCCTTGCGGTAAATCTCCCCTTGCGGAGATAAGTCAAGCTCAGCATTCAGCTCCGCAAGAAGAGCAAGCGTTCGGCTGCTAGAGATTTGAATATCAGAACTACTTGATGGAGTTAGCGAGGCTTCTAGCCGATCGATCGCGGCAAGCTCAGCATTCGACTGAGCAACTGCTGAAGTCGCCGCAAAGGACAATATGCCTACCAGAGCATATGAAAAACGAAAGTAAAACGGTTGTTGGTATCGCATAAGACAAATGTCCCCAGTTGAAAGTCTCCTTGTTGGGTTGTTTGCGAATCGCGTGCCAGAAGGATGCGTTGCAGAAGGTTCATCTCTGGAGCGGTCAGTACGATGTTTGGCATATCAATGAGAAGATGGCTATCGACAAGGCACTTAGGAGGATCGGATGCGGTAATCGCGTTAGCGAAAGTGACTCGGAAAGCATTTGTTTTTGAGTGGATCTCCATTGCTTGGAGCGAAGCGATGGACTTGTAGTAGCAGGCAATTGTTTTCGAGAAAAACGAGTGAGCCTTTTGTTTTTCACTTTTGTAGGCCGCACATGGCATGCATCAAGGGTGTGCGAAACAGCTTCAACTGTGCGAGTTGGCTCGATTTGGTCGGTTAGGGGAATGGCAAGTTATGGGGGATCGAGGTTAGAATCCCACACGGTAAGACATTTGGTGTGATCGACCCAAGGCTGCATAGTTGAGCGGTGCTGTATAGGGGATAATAGGGGATTGTGTATGTTAGGTGGTTTCGAAGGAAGTCGGCGAAACTTTTTGCGTAGTGTGGTTGGCGCGGTGGGTGGAGTGGCAGCTTGTTACGTCGGTATGGCGAAGGGCCAAGGGTCCGATCGGCCTTTGATGGCTTATGTCGGTACGTTCAGTTCTCCGCTGCGTGATGTGCTTCCAACACAAGTCGATCTTCCTCCCGGCAATGGTCGAGGGATCCATATCTATGAAGTCGATCGAAAGACGGGTGACTTGGTAGAGCGTGGTCTTTACGAGATGGGAACTAGTCCGAGTTGCTTAGTTGTCAATTCTCTTGGTACACGTCTGTACTCGGCAAATGAGACTGATCATGTTGGCGTTAATAAAGAAGGGACTGTTAGTTCGTTTGAGATCGATGGAGCGACGGGGGGGTTGCGATTGCTCAATAGCGTGAGGTCGGGTGGAGCTGGGCCGACGTATGTGAGCATTCATCCTTCGGGTAAGTATCTATTGGTTGCTAATTATTTCGGTGGATCCATTTCCGTAATTCCAATCCTAGCAGATGGGAAATTGGGCGAGGCTGTCGATGTTAAAGTGGATCAAGGAAAGATAGGTCCAACTCGCGCAGCGAATGCGCCACCTGGGAGCTTTGCATTCAGTGGACATGATAGAACACACGCTCACATGATCCAGGCTGATCCTTCGGGGAAGTATGTTGTTCATTGCGATTTAGGATTAGATCAAATTTTCGTGTGGAAAATCGACCTCACCAAAGGGACGCTGACGGAAGTCGATAAAGTCAATTTGCCGGCCGGTGATGGCCCAAGGCATTTTCACTTTCATCCAAATGGAAAATGGTTCTATTCGATTCAAGAAGAAGGCTCAACGATCGTTTTATTTGATTTCGATGCAACCGGAAAGATGAAAGCCCGGCAAACCCTTTCGACTCTTCCGCCTGGTTTTGCTGGAAGCAACTTCTGTTCGGAAATTCTTGTCTCCAGTGATGGTAAGTTCGTGTATGCCGGAAATAGATTGCATGACAGTATTGGGATATTTTCCATTGGGTCGGATGGGACGCTATCGTACCTCGGCGAGGAATGGACGCGAGGAAATTATCCTCGGAGCTTTAACTTTGCGCCCTCCGGCGATTTCCTATACTGCTGCAATCAGCGAGGTGACAATATCGCGGTTTTCAAGGTGGATCGCCTTTCGGGAGGACTCTCCTTTACTGGGCATTATGTAGAGGTTGGAAACCCTTCGATCATTGTGTTCCATGATTTTGCTAAGTGAAGTTGAATGTACGGAGAAGGGAAGCTAAAGCGGTAACGCTTCATGACTTCCGGATAGCAGCTTATTCGGCAAATGATTTGCCAGTTGCCAAGCGTTAAGTAGGTGCGATGAGTGATTATCTGGGATGGAGATTGGACATCGATCCATTTGAAAAATGAGATAGTCGGTTTTGCAAGATATGAACCGTCGCTCTAGTTTGTAAAAAGCTATGGAGCAGGTAGGGCCAAAAGTCATTTGGAATCCGTCTGAACTTGGCAATTCAAAAGGATCGTCAAAGAAACGAGTATGCAAGATGCTTTTGATCGCATTGAAAATGTTGTTTTATGATAAGGCAAAGTTTCTCGGGCTGGTTCTGGGAGTCGCCTTTTCGACGTTGTTGATCAATCAGCAGATGGGGATATTCCTGGGGCTGCTCAACCGTGCTGGTGCGATTATCGCTGATATTCCCGAAGCGGATATTTGGGTAATGGATCCAGGTGTAAAGAATCTCGACACGATTTTTCCATTGAGAGATACCGAGCTTGGTAGGGTTCGGGGCGTTGATGGAGTTAAGTGGGCGGTACCGCTGTTCAAGTCGGTGGCTACAATTCGCACCAATAACGGCAGCCTTGAATCATCGACATTGATTGGAATCGATGATGCTTCCCTGATCGGTCTGCCACAGACGATTGTGATGGGGGATGTGCGTGATCTGAAGCGTCCCGATGCTGTAGCGATTGGAAAAGATGGTTTTTCAAAGGTGTGGCGAGATGAAGAACCGGCGTTGTGGAAGACCGTTGAATTAAATGATCGCCGCGCGGTAGTTGTTGCGATCGTTAAGGATTCCCCAAAGTTTACATCCTCGATCACGTTCTTCACTCGCTATTCTCAAGCGTTGCAGTATACCAACAACGGTCGTAATCAGATGTCATTCATTCTCGCTAAAAGCGATGGCGTTAAATCAGCGGAAGAGGTTGCAAAAGAGATCCGCAAAAGAACGGGGCTGCTTGCGCTGACTTCGCAGGCGTATCGCGATAAAGCGATTCAGTACGTGGTCGATAACACTGGAATCCCGGTCAGTTTCGGGACGGTGATTGCATTGGGAGTCATCGTTGGGATCAGCGTTGTGGCGCTAATGTTCAATCTTTTTGTGTTGGAAAATTTACGTCATTTCGCCGTTCTTAAAGCGATTGGCACGCGGAATCGTCGCTTGGTCTGCATGGTTTTCGTCCAATCTTTAGTGGTTGGTTTTGTTGGATACAGTGTAGGGCTATGCGGCGCAGCTTGCTTCTTTGAATTTGCTGGTCGTAATCCAAATTTTACTGGCTTCTTTCTTCCGTGGCAGATTGCGATCATTTCGGGTGGAGTTGCGGCGGGGATTATCTCCCTGGCTTCACTCTTAGCAATGCGTAGGCTTCTATTCGTCGATTCGGGACTGGTGTTTCGAGGATAGTTGTGATGACCCAAAAGCCCGATGCAAGGAGAATTGCACCACAGGAAGGTTCTGCGGTTGTTTGTCGTGATGTTTTTAAGCACTTCGGTTCGGGGCAGGCACGGGTGGATGTTCTGCGGGGCGTTGACTTGGAAGTACCTCTAGGACGAACTACTTTTCTCGTTGGGCCAAGTGGTTGTGGCAAGACAACTTTAATTTCAGTGATGGCAGGATTGCTTACCAGCAGTCAAGGAAACGTGGAGCTGTTAGGTGAAGATATAACCAAGATGTGGAAGGGGCGATTGGTCGACTTCCGATCTCGCAATCTCGGATTTATTTTCCAGCAGTTTAATTTGATTCCCGCTCTGACGGCTTCTGAAAACGCGGCGGTTTCTCTGGTGGTTCAGGGTTACACCTTGGCAAGTGCAAAGAGGATTAGCAATCAGTTGCTCGATAAATTGGGGATGGCAAAGAATCGGGATCGCTATCCCAATCAGCTATCTGGCGGTCAGCAGCAGAGGGTAGCCATTGCAAGAGCTTTAGCCCACAACCCAAGGATCGTTATATGTGATGAACCGACCGCTTCATTGGATGCCGAAGCTGGGCATGTCGTTATGCAACTGCTGAAGGATGTTGCTTCAGGTCCCGACAGGGCAGTGATCGTGGTTACGCACGATAGCCGTATTTATTCCTTTGCTGATTTTATTGCGAGTATGTTGGACGGTAAGATTCTCGAGTATGGACCTTCCGAGGTCTTGATTCCTCTGTTAAAGCAATCGTGAGGGCGAGCGTGAGTCGTTATTTAAGAACAGCATTTGCGATTTTCAGTGTGGTAGCCGCAGCAGTTATGCTTTTCGTTGCTACGAATCTAATTCGCAAGAATTCGCCGAAGCAAGTTGATGCAGAAGTCCGCTATTCACCGCCAACGAGCCCCAGTACTGATAGTACTCTGAACGAAAACAATTCGAAATCGTTTATTGGTGGAGTTGGAATCATCGAACCGTTTGGTGAGACCGTTGTGATCGGTTCGGAAGGATCAGGGGTGGTAGAGGAAATCAAGGTGCGACCTGGCGATTTGGTCGAGAAGGGAGCGGTGTTACTGAGACTTGATCAGCGTTCGGCGATTGCGGATGTAGAGGTTGCCAAGGCGGAGTTGCTTGCACAGGAGTGTCGCCTCGCAGAACTTAAGGCGCAGGTCGCAAATCAGAGAGCTCGCTATGAGGCTGCTCAAGCGGTAGTTGAGCAAACCACTCTTGCTGAATCCAATGCGAAGGAAGAATTTGAGCGGGCAATGGCTGTGTTTAACAAACAAGTGCTCTCGGAAGAAGAGGTCGATAATCGAAGATTGCTGTGGGAGGTCGCCAAGAGAAGATCAAGCGAGTCGAGAGCATTGCTGATGGAGGCCAAGGCGAATTTAGATTTGCTTGCTGGTGAACCGGTTGCGCCGACGATTGAAGTACAGAAAGCTGCAATCGCACAAGCGAAAGCGATGCTGTTCAGGGCGGAAACAGATTTGGAGATCAGGTCGATTAAGGCTCCTATCAGTGGGACGATACTGAGTGTAAAAATTCGCATTGGAGAGTTCGTACCAGCATCGGTAGTTGCGACACCATTTATCGCGATGGGGGTCATCGATCCCTTAACGGTTCGGGTAGATATCGATGAATCGGAAATACCTCGATTCCATCCAGGGCTTAAAGCGTACGCATCGCTGCGTGGACAACCCGATGCGCGCGTGCCACTGGAGTACTTACGAACCGAACCGCTCGTTATACCGAAGAAATCCCTTACTGGGACGGTCATTGAGCGAGTAGATACACGAGTTTTACAGGTTATTTATTCCGTCTCTCCCAGCGTATTAAAGGCTGTCGTCGGACAGCAGGTGGATGTGTACATTGAGGAGGATAAAACCGCTAACGAGACAGTTGTCAAGGGAAGCTAATCGAGTTGGTTTCCGTGATTTTGAGGTGACACAGGTAGCGACCTAGAACGTTACTCGCCTGTGATTTCTGGCCAGTGAGAAAGCATGCTTGGCACCGTATTCAGCTCAGTGGTAAGTGAAACCTGAGTTTTTGCCATTAGTTTGCGACCTGCGAAGCGAAGGAAGAGAAAGTTACTAGTGGTAAGTTATGAGGGTTCAAAACGATGAGGGTTATTTTTAGCGAGGAGGAAGTTGTTGCGATGAACGCTGAAGTTCAAGTGTATTGTTCTGATTCGCGAATTATTAATGATTGTTTGAGTATCTTTCGATTGCGATCTAAGATCCTCATGACAATCGTTTTGTGCCTATTTGCAAATCGCTCGTTGCAGGCACAAACCCCCGATGAGATTTATCAGCGACGCATCCTGCCTTTGTTGGAATCGAACGAAAGAAGCAGTTGTTCGGAGTGTCATTTTCGTGGCATGGAGTTGAGAGAGTTTTTTGGTAATGATTCGATTAAGACCTTTGCTAGGTTGCGCGGGTTAGGATGGATCGATATTGAGAACCCTGAAGATTCTAAGTTGTTGGGATTCTTACAAAAACAACCGGAGAAACATAACGATAAGCTTCTCGAAAAAGTACGAAAGTCGGAGTATGAATCTATCCGCATATGGATAGAGACGTCATTACGCGACAAAAAATATCGAGATGCTGAACCGATCGTTCCAGCGGATCTGCGACTTTCTAAGGATCTTGTGTTGCACACTAGGCGAGATCAAGTCGAAACTAGATTTGTTGATGCGATTTGGTCTCAGCTAGGTCGTTGTGTGAATTGTCATTCCCCTGAACGGAACGCCAAGCAAGTTGCGGAAAATGGGGAGCAGATGTCTTGGATCGTGCCCGGTGATCCAGGAGCAACGTTGAGCTTGTTGGTAGACCGAGAGATCATAGATATCGATCATCCAGGGGAAAGCTTACTTCGCACAAAGCCACTTGAATTGGTTGAGCATGGGGGAGGCCCCAAGTTTTTAATTCATTCCAACACAGATCAGCAGTGGCTGACCTTTCTGACAGATTATTCTAACACAGTGCGTAAGGAAGGTTACAAGGTTGGCGAACAACTACCAGCAGTCGAAAAACAGAAGTCATGGTTAAGCGAATTGCAGATTAGAGTGATTGATTTGCCGATGGAATGGGCAGGTAAACATATGGAGGTTCGACTGTATCGACTTTCGAAAAATGGAGCGAGTGAGGAGCAATATGTCGCGCAAGGTGAAAGTAGAATCAATCCCAAAGGATTACTTTGGCAGAACGCGTTAACCATTTA
>JBEGUT010000101.1:0-9904 GCA_041178745.1 Planctomycetota bacterium
GAAAACTTCTAAGCTTTGCTACAGGTGAAGATATCAACATAGCTGACCGAGAAAGTATAGAACTAATCATTAATAAGACTCGCGAGAATGATTTCGGACTTCGTTCGATCATTCAAGCAGCCGTTGAAACACCAGCATTCCGAAACAAATAGCCAGAGTAGGATTAGTGCCATGACCATGCTCCGACGTAATTTTCTTCGAGCCAGTGGAATCGCCCTGGCATTGCCTTGCTTTAACTTATCCGGAATCGCCCGAGCAACAACCAGACGCTCGACATCACCGCGGCGAATGGTATGTATCTGCGCTCCGCTTGGATTGTATGCACCGAACTTTTTCCCCGCCGAAGCTGGTCGCGACTACAAGAATACTCCTTATTTGGACTTATTAAGCGATTTCCGGAAGGATCTCACGGTGATTTCCGGGTTATCTCATGTTGGCACGAACCCTGGCTTTGCGCATCAGGCCACAGCGAGTTTCCTAACAGGTGCTCAAGGAGCAGGAAAACCTGGCTTCAAAAACTCCATCTCGCTCGATCAACTAGCGGCGGAGCAAATAGGATCACAGACCCGTTTTCCAAGTCTGGTCCTTTCTGGTGAAGGGCTTGGGCTTTCTTGGACTCGCACAGGAGCAATCGTTCCCGCTTCATCGTCACCCTCGAAACTTTTCGCCAAGCTGTTTCTGGAAGGTTCGGAACAGGAAAAGCAATCGCAGTTCCGCAGACTAGAGGATGGTCGAAGCATCTTGGATGATGTTCGTGAGCAAGCCAAACAGGTCAAGCAATCCCTCGGTACGACTGATCGCGAGAAACTTGAAGAGTACCTCAGTAGCGTCCGAAGTTTGGAGGAAAAGATCAGCACTGACGAAGGCTGGGCAAAAAAACCCAAAACGCACGTAGACACTAAGTCTCCCGTTGACATCTCCAACCCCGCTGATTTGATTGGTCGAACACGATTGATGTTTGACTTAGCTCATCTTGCCCTCGAAACGGACTCTACGCGACTCATCACGATTATGTTAGCTGGTTCCACCAATGCTCCTCCTATCGAAGGCGTGTCGCTGGGACATCACGACTTGTCCCATCATGGAAAGGATCCTGGGAAAATTAAACAACTGGAAATTGTCGAACGCGAAGCACTCAAAACCGTTCGTGATCTCCTCGGTAAACTTCAAGGCACACAGGAATCGGATGGAACGTTGCTCGATCACACCACGATTTTCTTCGGAAGCAACTTGGGCGATGCCAGCAGTCATTCAGTAAAGAATCTTCCTGTACTTCTCTGTGGTGGCGGCTTCCAACATGGACAGCACCTCAGCTTCAAGGAATCCGAGAACGTACCTCTGTGTAATTTATTTGTTAGCATGTTGCAAAGACTGGGGCTTCAGACAGACTCCTTCGGCACAAGCACCGGATCACTGAGAGACTTGGAAATGACCAAATAGTCCCGTCGTAATGAGCCGCTCTGTAATTGTCGAGAACGCTCCACGATCGTGATTCAGAGAAACCTTTCATGCTTTCAACTCATTCAGCGGTTCGCTCTTCGACTGCATAGTTCTTACCTATAACACTTTTATCGCTGATCTCTTCGGCCTGGGCACAGCAAACCGATCAACAGTCGGGTGCTGAGCGACTCTGGCAGGCGACACGTTCGGGAAATCTTGAAGGGGTCCAGCGCGAACTGGATACGGCAGTTGATGTCAATTCGGCTACAACCTACCATTCGACGGCACTGAGCTTTGCTTGCGATCGCGGCCATCTCCAAGTGGTAGAATTGTTGTTGATTCGCGGAGCGAACCGGAATGTCAAGGATACTTTTTTTACAACACAACCCAATTGACCTGGGCGCAATTGAATAAGCACTATGAAGTAATCGGTGCGCTTCTAAAATCGGGCGTTGAGGGAGCTAATGCTCTACTGCTTTATGCGATCAGCGAACGCAACCAAAACCTTGCGAGGGCTATTATCAATTCGGGATGTGTTGATGAAAAGAATCTATCGATAGCGTTCACGCTGGCCAGCGCTCAGGAATCTGTATCGCTATTGAAATTATTCGAGGGCCTTGATTTTCGTAAACGCGACCTTCCGCAGCTATCTGTCGATGACTTGCAGAAACTGACTGGAGCCTTTGTACTTCAGGGGGTTGAGTCGCGATTAGATATTGCTTTGAAAGGAAATAACTTAGTCATCGATTTTTGATTGGGCGGATCGCAGTCTTGGTTTGGAACGGGAGCAAATGAATTCCGCCTTGGCCGGAAAGTGATTCAATTTCAGATGATGGATGAAAAAGTTATTAGTGCAAGCCTCCAAATAAATGGAGCGAATTACGAGTATATCCCGACAATTGCGGATACCAACCTCGTTAAAAAGTCAACGGAACCGATGCCGAATTCCGCCTCACCTGCAGGCAACCTGAAACACATCTCCAATGACTCTGACGCTTCTTCATCCTCGGTCCATTGGCCCATGTTGTGGGACAGCGCTTCTCGAGGTATTGCCGATGGTCAGCAACCACCTATGAAATGGGAGATCACAGCGGAGGAGAATGTCGCATGGCGGAAACCTATTACCGGATTTGGAAACTTCTGCCCCGTGATTTGGAGAAACCAACTATTCGTAACGTCTGCCGTCAGTAATTCCGGTAACAATGGCGTTCAGATTGGGATCTATGGCGATGTCAATTCAGTCGACGACGATAGTATCTATGATTTTAAACTTTATTGTCTTGATAAACGAAATGGAGAGGTATTGTGGGAGCGAACCTGCAAGTCTTCGAAACCCACTATCAAACGACATTCAAAGTCTTCACGTGCTAACCCCAGTGTCGCAACCGATGGAACTCATGTTATTGCTTGGTTCGGCTCCGAGGGAGTGTATGCGCTCGACATCGATGTAAATCCACGCTGGAGTCGTGACCTCGGTGTGCTCGATAGCGGCTGGTTTTATGATCCTAGTGACCAATGGGGATTCGGAAGTTCGCCGGTGATTTCCGGAGATCAACTTTATTTACAGTGTGATATCCAAAAGGGATCATTTGTTTGCTGCTTGAATTTAAAGACGAGTGACGAGATTTGGCGAACTGACCGCGACGAGATTCAAACTTGGTCGACACCGGCAATCCATTCTTTCGGCGATTTGCCTATGCCGATCACCCACGGAACCAGGGCTGCTCGTGGGTACGATGTTCGCGACGGCAAACTGCTATGGTGCCTGGGCGATCATTCCGAAATCGTAGTGCCGACGCCCAGTTTAAGCCATGAAACTCATTTATCTATCGAGTTGCTATGCACCTATCCAACGGATCGTTACCGTTCGTCCTGAAGCACGTGGTGAACTCAAGCTACCTTGTCGAAAACCCAAAGATGGCGGTGAGACACCGCAGTCAGAACCAGGAATCGCTTGTAGCCACCAGCGTGGTGGCCCCGATATTCCATCGCCGCTTGTCTACGGAGACTTTCTTTACATCCTGGCGAATAACGGTGTCGACAGCTGCTACCGTGCGAAAACAGGAGAACAATTCTACAGAAAAAACGATTAAACGGAGGTATTCAGAGTTTCACAGCCTCTCCGATTGCTACTGACGGCAATATCTACTTCACAGCGGAAGATGGCACCGTATCGGTCATCAAAGCAGGTTGTCGATTTGATCAAATCTCTAGTAACCCAAGCAACGACAAAGTACTGGCGACTCCCGCTATTTCCGAAGGTACTTTCTTCCTGAGAACGATTGCTGAAATCATAGCGCTTCGAGACAAAGATCGACCACAACCAACTAAGCCCTAGTGGGCACCACCAGTTGCGCGCCTATTGCATCTTCGGTCATGAAATCTATACCGCCTGATTCGATATGATAAAGGGCCCCTACTATCGCAATCTTGCCACTATCGGCCATACTCCGCAGTGTTTGGCTCTCTCGATAAATCCATTGCACAGAATTTAAGACATTTCGCTTTGCTACTTGATCGATGATCTCTTGTTTTACCTCAGGTGGCTGCTCGTCCCATCTGGATAAAGCTTTTTTATCCACCGACTTCTGTATCTCGCTAATTATCAAATCAAGATGGTCGCATTCCAAACCAGCACAACTATGTTCATTGCGTGCGGCCAACTGGACGGCGGCCTGAACAGCACCACACCGAGTATGCCCCATCACGAGTATCAGCTTGGCGCCAGCCACCGAACAAGCATATTCGAGACTTCCGAGAACCTTCTCTCTTACAACATTGCCAGCGATACGAGCACTAAAAAGCTCTCCCAGTCCGACATCGAAAACAATTTCAGCCGGGGCGCGCGAATCGATACAACCTAGTATCACTGCCAAGGGATATTGCCCACCGGTGCCTGCACTAATTTGAAAAGCCAAATCACGCTGAAGCTGATTTCCCTCACGAAATCGTGCATTACCAGCCTTCATCCAGTCCAGAACATCCGCAGGCGTAAACTTCCGCTGAAGCTCCGAGGTTGAGTACTCGTTGTATAGAATACGATCTTCAATACCTAGTCTTGACTTAAATCCTCGAGTACTCACCTTTACCCCCCGCACTGGTCCGGTGACCAATTGATACTCCCTAATTAATGCGAGAATATCCGGATCAATAAAATGCGAAACAGATGCATCTATCAACAGGTGAGTATCTTTCGGTATCTTGTCGAAAAAATTGATTAACGCGGCGCGATTGAGGAAACTGACTTGCTCTGGTAACTGAATATGATTGATGGACTCGCCAAACCGCGATTCCATCACTTGATCGACAGGTCGACGAATGTTGCTCGCCAGAATAAAAGTCAGACTGACAGCCAAACCAATTGCCACACCTATGATCAAATCCGTAAACACAATCCCCAAGAGAGTTACGATGAAAGGATAAAATTGATATGGCCCATCTTTCCACATTCTGATTAGCAGTCCAGGATTGATTAATTTGGTCCCTGTATGAAACAGAATTGCAGCTAAACTTGCCAATGGAATCAGGTTCAACAACTTGGGGATCGCAATCACACAAAAAGCTAGCAAAACGCCATGAAAGATCGCGGACAATTTGGTCCTCGCGCCGGCATTAATATTCACCGAACTCCGAACAATCACTGAAGTGACCGGAATCCCCCCGAGAAAACCGCAAAGAATATTCCCGAACCCCTGAGCAACTAATTCTCTATTGGGAGGTGAATTGCGTTGTAGCGGATCGAGTTTGTCAACGGCTTCAAGATTTAATAAGGTTTCCAGTGTGGCGACAACACAGATCGTAACCCCCGCTACCCAAACCGCGGGTCGCGCTATTTGAGTCCAGTCTGGAAATTGAAAGAAAGATGTAATTTTCGACCAATCCTCGGCAACCGGAACATCCACCAGGTGCGATTGAGAGATCGTCCATTGACCGCTCATTTTGTCGAAAAGCAGCTTAAACACGATACCCAATAAAACCACAACTAAGGGGGCAGGTATGAATCCCTTTTTCAGTTTCGGAAAACGATCCCAGACAAAAAGCAGCAATAGCGACAATAACCCAACGACTATTGCACCTTGATGGACGTCCCCTGTGAACAGAGTGAACAATTCCGACAAAGTCGTTTCATGGTCAGGTTGCTCGAAAGCCATTTCCCCCTCAGGATCGGTGTCGTGACCCAAGATATGCGGAAACTGCTTAAGGATCAAAATGAGACCGATCGCAGCCAAAAGGCCTTGTATGACGCTGGAAGGAAAAAAAGCGGCAAGTCCACCTGCGCGTAGCATTCCCAAGGCAACTTGAATCATGCCAGCAAGAATCACTGCTAGTAAGAAAGTATCGAAGGCTCCGAGGCTCGTTATTTGAGCCGCTACGATCGCGGTCAAACCTGCTGCAGGACCGCTGACACTCGTTCTCGATCCACTCAAACAACCTACTAAAATCCCGCCAATAACTCCTGATATTATGCCAGCAACTGGAGGAGCGTTCGACGCAAGTGCAATACCAAGGCACAAAGGTAGAGCGACTAGAAAAACAATCAATCCACTAAGTAAATCTCGTGTCGGGAAATTGCTTTTGGTCTCTTGTCCACTGATCATATCAACCCGCCTCCAATTTGAGTTCCTAAGATTGACACAGCCAACACGGCTTAGCCCAGAAATCAATTAGACCACCAATGGAGGCTATCAGAATTGCCTAGCTAGCTCAAATCCGTTTTCGAACTATTGTGGGATTTGAGTATACGAAGCAGTCGTTGATGGTTTCTGAAGAATTTACGACGAAATGCACAGTTATCTAATCGCATACTGGAATGCGTTAAACACCGTTGCCTCCCTCCCCTAAAGTTGCCATTACCACCTTTCCCAGGGATGACGTATAACGAAATGTCGCCATCTTTTTCGAATCAACTCTGGCATTCGCTACCCCTTCTGAAGCCATGAGGTTAGCTTCCTAAGATAGTCCTCGATGAACAAGTAATTTCCTGAAGATCGGCCTTGAAAATTCAAGCTTCCTTTCGTGCTGCAGAATCGAAAAAACATTGGCAGCCGATGACATCAGGGGATAACTTGAATCCCCTCATGTCAACGGAATTTGCAAGACAACTATTCAAGGGGCTCTTGCTGTAGAAAATCAAAGCGCGGATTTGAGATATGATACAACCGATAATCACTGCGTCTCTCTGGCTCTTTGCCCGGCTAGTCATTCGACATAATTGTAAAGCAGTCACCACAAGAGCGTCAGCTTTATGACGATTCCAATTTAAATTCGAGCCTGACTCATCCACCGATTGCTAGAATGCGAGAAGGGACGCCATCAACCTGATGCTTGCTTTCGACCTCAAGAGTTGAAAGCGATACAACCCATATCGAACCGTCGCCAGGGTTGGTAATAAAAGCCCAACGCCCGCTGCTTGAAAAAGCAACTTCGTGATGTCCACCATGGCCAACGATCTTGCTCGCTCCAACCGGCAAAGTTTTTTCTAACTTTGCATCCGACAACTCACCATCTTTGTTGGGATCAAGATTTACGATCGCCAGGGACTCTGACGCTTCACTCCCCCGTCGATCACTGAAAAGGAAAGCATAATGATTACCAGTGGACGTTGTAACGCAGGCAGGCGTCGTCCAAGCAAGTCCATCCGCAAGAGGCATCGACACTTTAATCACGTTTGGTTCCTTGGCCTTCGCATCGATCATGCACAGACTGGCAGATTCCTTGGCGCCCGTGGTGAACAATACAAAATGACTATGATTGGAGAAAGCTCCCGTTCGTTGAGGCTTCCCAGTTGCAGTATCTTTTCCAAGGGAAAGATGATGGATTTTGACGTCATCTTTTTTCTTGGATAGTTCAACATCGGCATCGACCCAGCAAATACCGTCCGCAGGGGCGAAAAAGACGCGGCCGGAATTGGCGGTCGCCCCATGCAGACCACCGCTAGGAAGTTTCAATTGATATCCTGCTCCATTGGTCGAAGGACTGATCGGCACAACATCGACTCGCCCCTGATTATCCCCATCTCGATCCGCCCATGTCGCGTAACACACCTTGCCATCGACTGCCGCGAGCGTAATATGGCTACCTCCGCCTGAGAAGAAACGCGCCGCAGAAGTTCTTGTCGATGGCTTGCGAAGACTACCAGGAGTAAGAATGGTGAACCCGTTCTTCTTATCGTTGGCTAGGAAAATATCTCCCTGATAAAGGTAGACGTGAGCAGGGTTCCCTTGCTCCTTATCCAATTGTGAATGGACAATTTGCGGCTTACTCTCGAAATGCCAATGGGAATGATCACCATGCTCCTCTTCAATCACGCCTGAATCCACAGCCACCCATCCCGAGCCGAAAGCACCTTCTTCGTTATCATGAATTCCAAGCACTACAATGCCCCCGAACTCTTCCATCTGCACGACACTCTGCTGACTGGAATCGAGTTTCGGAAACCCCTCGAGGCTTTGCTGATTTAGGCTGAGCCCCTGAGGGTCGCGTGTCAAGTCGGACCACTTGAGTGTATGGTCCGAGTCATCTTGCCACAGGATCCGGCATACAGGCACAGATCCTTTTTTAGTGGCTGCTGCCCCTTTCTTTTCTTCACCATAAACGACACTCGAAAGAATGCAAAATGATAGAACTCTCAGGCACATAAGAGAGTATCTCATAGAAAACCTTTCTTCTTGTCAAAGCAGCAACGCTTGAATGCTACAGCGAGGCCTCGCAGCAACTACGTACATGCCTGCTCTTCCCCAAGCCTCGGCTGACCAACATAAAATCCCCAAATCCGGGAGTAAATTGTATGCACTTGCAATCGTTATGCAAGTTAAGCGGATGAAACTCGTTCATTTTTTTATCGTCACCAGTACCCGACAGAAACGCAGCTTCCTGATAAGACCGACCGATCGCAAGGCACTCTGCGCAAACTTTTTTGCAAGGAATCGGGCAGATGGAGCATGCAACCTATCTACTAAATAATCTTCATCGAGGTGATCAAACGGTCGTATACCGTAGCCTTAACATATTCCCATGCACAAGGAACAACGTACATAGATCGCTGGGTAGTGAATGAGATCACTCCAGCGTGACGGAAGTTTTTATCTCGGTGGACGGTTTGTTTTGTATGTTGGAACACAAACATGGCGAGATAGCCATGGAGATCTCCACGGCTCAAACCTTTAGGCAACCTCCTCCCGAATCTACCCTCGGGAAAACTCATCACCGGATCACGACGCGCCCAGCATCGATAAGTCGAGAGTGACGCTTTTACAGATAGAGCGATAAACCTTGCAATTGGATTCGTCCGAGTCGCGACGCCCCAGAAAAACGCCTAACCGCTTTCTAAATATCCTCCATTCCTGGCAGTGGTGGCTGCTTTGGCAATAAAGGCTGTTTTCGATTCTTCGGAAGAGGATCGCGATTCTTGCGACTGCCATGTTTCTCGTAAACTCTTTTCGCGGTAGCCACCGCCAAGTCGCTTCGCCTCACTTGGTAAATTCGATCTTTGGCAAATGCAACCGCAGTACGATGATCAACCACCGGGAAAGGATAATCCACGCCGACACGACAACGATAACGCAACTGATCATCCATTCCCATTTTCCAGGGCTCAAAGATCAGTGACTTCGGTACATGTTCAAGCTCAGGTATCCACTGCCGTACGAAATCTCCGTTCGGATCTTGGTCCATCGCTTGCTTGACCGGCGAGTAAATACGGATCGTGTTGATACCAGTTACCCCGGATTGCATTTGCACTTGAGGAAAATGAATTCCTGGTTCAAAGTCGAGAAAATGCCTAGCTAAAAAAATCGATGTCTCTCTCCAGTGCAACCACAGATGGTAGGAAGCAAAACTTACCAACATGGCACGCATACGAAAATTGATCCAGCGATGACGGTGCAAGTAACGCATACATGCATCGATCATGGGATAACCGGTAAGTCCCTGGCACCACTGCTCAAAATAATCGCTTCTGAAATTATCCTCTCTCATCCCATCGTAAGCGCGGCATAGATTACGAAACTCTAGCTCCGGTTCATCATCCATTTTCTGCATAAAGTGACAGTGCCATGATAGCCTGGACTGATACGATGTAAGTGATCGCACAAAGCCCTGATCGATCTTCACACCGCTCGCTCTGTCGATCTGGATCTCATCAATCTTCGCTCTCACCGCCTGATGAATCTGCTTGATGGTGATGCAACCCCAGGCGATATAGGGGCTCAGGCGACTGCAGTGTGTTTCGGCTGACAGAGGACTCGACATCGCAGTACGGTAGTTCGCGCCGCGATTTTTGAGAAAAGAGTCGAGCAGCGAGTGGGCGTTCGATTCGCCTCCCACTTGGCATTCCACCGAGCCTACGGGGCGAAAGTATAGCTGCGTAGAATCTGGCAACTGCAGAGGGCGATCGGTTGCAACACCTTCTGCTGCCGGAAGTGTCGATGCTTCTGGCGAACTCATAGTTCGCTTCCAGCTTGTG
>JBEGUT010000102.1:0-9866 GCA_041178745.1 Planctomycetota bacterium
CACCAGCACGAACCTCCCGAACTGATTCGTGGCTCAGCCCATCACGTTTGTGATTCCCATTCGCATCACCATCACGAACACCATCATCACAACCATTCCCACCAAGAGCATCATCACGATGACGATTCGAAACCGAACTCATCAAAGAATCTTGACTCACCATCGTCTGGCGAACCAATACACGCACATCTGACCAACTCCCACTCGTCATCGCCACACCACGAAGATAACTCTCTTAAAAACGATAGTGGCCATCACCATCATCACCACCATCACTCATCGAGTCGCTCGATCAGCTGGCTGGGTGTCATGTTCGGACTAAGTCTTCACGCACTTCTCGATGGCATAGCTGTCGCAGCGAGCGTCGAGGCAGATGCTCACCACAGCGATGGAAATACGACTGGTCTTTTGGGCCTCGGCACCTTTCTTGCCGTAGCGCTCCACACTCCGCTGGATGCTATCTCCATAACATTACTGATGGGCTCTTCGAAAAGCTGGACACCTCGCAAACGCTTCCTGATGGTTTCACTCTTTTCTTTGATGTGCCCGCTGGGTGCACTCATCTTTTGGATGGGTTATCGATTGACGGGAGGAGATGCAAGTTGGCTCGTCGGAAGCTGTCTTGCTTTTTCTTCAGGCCTTTTCCTCTGCATTGCCTTAAGCGATCTTTTACCTGAAATGGAATTTCATTCACACAATCGACTACAGCTTTCCGGTGCTCTCTTCGCTGGTATCTTGATCGCCTATATGATCGGTATTGTCGAACCTCATCACGCGCACCATCACTCTAGCGCAACGCAGCAACAGACCGAAGATCATGACCACGACCATCCAGATCATCAACATCCTGAAACCCTAAAACCAGCATCTGGTTCAGCCAGTCAATAGTCGGACGTTTTTGAATCGATCAACAAGTTGCTCTCCTTAGCAAATCCAGTCTTATCATCATCGATCGCTTCGAAGCTGCCATTAAAGTGGGGTTTTCTCCGAACAACTCGCGTCGATACGACCAGAACACTTCCCTGTTAGACGGTCGAGTGAAGCACATCGTGCTCTTAACGAAGCTCGTCCAAGATCGATCTCTGCCGAAATCAAATTCTCAGCCGATAAATTCTTCTAGCTTACCAATTCTCAACCGGTTGATTCGCAATGACTTGAACGACAACAAAAGTTAGGACCAAGGCCGTTACAGCAACTGCCAATGACAAACGATAAATCATTTTGAAATGCATTAACCTCCACCATGCATCCATCGCCGAGACTACCACAGGCAAGGTGAGAACAACCCAATAACTCCAGTTTGGTACTGAGCTACTTGAATAAATCATCGCTATGACCGTGCCCCCAGCCAGTGCTGCGGAAAGGACACCCTCGCTCCAGATAGTAACCAGCGGATTTTTACTCCGCCAACTTGCAAAAATAATTCCCAGCCCGATTGCGGATAACGTCAGCAAACTCTCAGCCAGCGATGCGAATGACTGTCCAGCCAAAGCAACCATCACCAACAAGGGACCAATCACAATCCACAAACGCCATAAAGTTCCCATACCCGATCGAAGATCGCTCGCGTTCGTCAATTCCGTCGAAGATCGACGAATGCTACACACTCCCCACCAAACCCAAATCGCACCCTGAGCAAATAATAATATCCAAATAGGCTGCATCGATGCGGTGTCCTTCCACGCTTCCCCACGAGGAACTAGCCACCAACCTAGCGCCAGCAAAACCGAGTTTCGCAACAACCAAATCAATACTCCACCGTCGATATCCGTCTGCTCAGAATTTGCCTTCGCTTGCCGAACATTCCAAAGCGCGACCATTCCTTGCAGCAATAGATCCGATGCTCCGACCAGCAACACAAGCCAGGGCAATCTCCGCCAAGGATCTTCGCTGCTCAGTTCCAAAAAATTTCGACCGGAATTGCTCACGCCGATCGCGAACAACAGTGACACCAAGAAAAGTATCGACGCGAAAGGGATCCACACTTCTTTGCGAACTCTACAAAGTAAGTTCACTCCTACCAGCGAGATGGTGGTGACAAGCAACGGTAAAATGAAGTTGAACAACAGCAAATTGATTTCGAATGCCATAGTCTTCACCATAAAAAACAATACCCGGAACCAAAGATGGCTCCGGGTATATCACAAGCTTCTTACCTGAGTCGCTTAGTTTGTATCGTAAACAAAGCTCTTGTTCGAGCTTATTGACTATCTTTTGAAAGACATCTTCGCGGTAATCGCGACTTCCTTGTTCACCTTTCCAACACCATAAGTCATTCCCCACTTGGTGCGATCGATTTCGAACTTAGCGGTAAGCTCAATCTTGTCATCCGAAGCTTCGACATCGCAAGGAACCTTCACTTCCTCAGTCTTACCGAGCATGGTTAGCTTGCCAATGATATTTGCCTTACTTTCCCCTTCAGGCTGAATACTTGTCGATTCAAACTTGATTTCAGGATATTTTCTGACATCAAAAAAATCGGGATTTTTCAGATGGTCAGTCAACTTGGAATCATCAGACCATAACGAGGTTGTATCAATTACAATCTTGAGGCTGCTCTTGGAAGGATCTTCAAAGTCTGCCAGAGCCTCAACGGTAAACTTTTTAAAGCCTCCGGCATGTTCGCCATCCGCCTTCTTCCCAAGAAAATCAATCTTCGACTGTTCGGAATTGAGTTTGATGGGATCAGCAGCGACACTCACCGAGGAGATAAGCAAACCCATGAGCAAAGCACTTAAAAATTTCTTCATAACCGATTGTCCTAGTGACTAAGGTGTTCCAGAAAAACAGACCGATAGGAAGTGGGTAGCCTAGTCTCAACATACCCCCAACTTATCCTGGCGGTTCCAACGCTGATGCGGAACCTTCGAACCTATTCTAGAGTTAAGCGAGCCCCTTTTTCCAGCACCAGATCGTCATCTTTCCCACTCTTGAGCAAGACTTTATCAAACCCCAAATAGCTGAAATTCAGCCCTTAACTCCGAAATGGTGATTGCCAATAATGGGGGGATACAGGAAGATACGTCGCTAGAAAATTGAATCTCTTGTCTTAACTTTCCTATCTCGTCTAGCGAAGTGTAGAACTGCAATTTGTGACATTGCGGGTTGCTTCGTAAAGATGCATCGAAAGGCGTATCGATTGTGGATCGGCAGTTGAGTCCGGAAAAAATGGATCAGCCAGGGCTAGAGCCTCGGTCACACGCCCAAGCACTAGCGGCTTTGCGGCGCATCAATTTTTTAAGTGGAACAGCATCTCAAATCGGTCGGCAGATAACAAAAATCGTACCTCCCAGCACAACCAACACACTTCGGATTCTGGATCTAGCCTGCGGTAGCGGGGATGTGCTTCTCAATATCGTGTCGTATTGTCGAAAAAAGTATGCGAATGTCGAAGGCATCGGCGTAGACATGAGTCCGTTTGCCATTGCACAAGCCCAAAGCCTAGCCGTTCAGCGCAAAATGACGGGAGTAGAATTTCAAGTAAGTGAGGTTCTAAAAAATCCCTTACCGCGGGATTGTGATGTGATTGTCAGTTCGCTCTTTCTGCACCACTTAGAAACCGACAAAGTAGAACAGCTGCTGCAGGAAGTTGCCGATTCAGCCAGACACGGTGTCGTAATCAGCGACCTTAAAAGATCGAATCTGGGTTGGACTCTCGCATGGATTGTATCGCGAGTGATCACCCTATCTCCCGTCGTAAGATATGATGGTCCTATCTCAGTTCAAGGTGCATTTAGTACCTCAGAGATTCGTGAAATCTCTGTCAAAGCCGGAATGGAGTCGGCGGAGATATTTGACTGTTGGCCACAGCGGTGGATGCTTCGATGGAAAAAGAATTCGTAGTATCGAGACCCCCGACCCTGTCCCAACTAGCTCAACACACAAATCTCTCATTGCTCGATTGCCATGATCAATGGGATTTAATCGTCATCGGCGGTGGACTCGCGGGTTTAGCCACAGCGGTATCGGCTGCAAGACTGGGTCGAAGTGTTCTTCTTTGCGAAAAAAAATCCTATCCACGCTCGAAAGTATGCGGCGCTTGCCTGAATGGCAATGCGCTTGCTGCGATGAAAGAATTAGGATTCTCTAATATACTTGATCGCTGTCACGCTCCCTCTCTTAACAAAGTTTACATCGCGAACGGAAAACGTCGTATAGAACTAAACCTTCCTGGTGGACGCGCTATCACTCGCGAAAAACTAGATTTCGAGTTGGCGTTCGAAGCGCAAAAAGCAGGAGTGACTTTACTACAAGACTGTCAAGCTAACTTAGATGACTGCATTACTTCATCAACATTTCGAGAAGTCAAACTAACGCAGGGGCATTCGACTCGAAAATTCACTGCGAAAGTCATCGCTATCACCGCAGGCCTTGCAGGTATCAAGCTTCCCGAGGGAACGGAACCAGCGAAAGTCGCCCCTCATTCCAAAATCGGAATGGGAACAACATGCCTTGATCCTAACTCGAATATCGAACTAGGAAAAATCTATCTCTGCGTTCGCAAAGAAGGATATCTGGGAATCGTACAAGCAGAGCAGGGGATTCTAAATCTGGCTGCCGCTATCCAACCGTCTCTACTTAAGTCCCCTCGCACCTTTAACAACTGGGCCCAGGAAACACTGCAACTTTATGGACTTCACGCTAACTTGCCATCCGACTCGACGTACTGGCAAGGCACACCCGCGCTAACTCGCCAGCTCACATTACCAGCAGGCCATCGCTGGCTTGCCATCGGAGACTCCGCTGGCTATGTCGAACCATTCACAGGCGAAGGTATGGCTTGGGCTTTAGCCAGCGGAACCGTCGCCGGTAATCTTATTGCCAACCAACTCGACTCTTGGAATTCCGAATGCGAAAACCATTGGATTAAACTCCATCGGTCACTTATTCGCTCTCGTCAAAGCGGCTGCCGTTGTCTTGCATGGTGTCTTGAAAGGCCAACATTTGGTTCCCTTGCCATGAGTGTCGTGACACAATTCCCTTGGATTGGAGGGTACATTGTGTCCAATATCAATCAACCGACCAAAATACCCACCTCCGCGCTCTGTCAGTAATCATTGGCGGTGAGTACATTTGAGCATCAGCTAATTCGGTTTGATTCAAGCGATTTTTCCAGAAGCATCTTTATGACGGCGGTTATTCACGCGATCAATACAGCAGTACCCAAGTACTCGCTTACCCAAGCGGAAGCATTAGAAATCGCTGGAAGTCGCAATCAGCCTGATGCCACTCAAGAATTCTGGATGAATATGATCTACTCCAAGTCAGGAGTGGAACGCCGATCAAGTGTGCTCCTAGAGAAGCCAGATACAGATTCCGACAACTCACAACCGACAGACGCTTCACCAGCAGTATCACAACAGTGCGTCTTACGCCAAAGCTTTTACAAAGATGCATCGGAGGCATATCGAGCTGGCCCGACCACCCATGAACGTATGCTGCAGTATCGTCAGCATGCTCCACAGTTGGCGATCGAGGCATCGAGTAAAGCGATCAATAGTGCAGAACTTAAGTACGACGACCTTACCCACTTGATCACCGTCTCGTGTACTGGTTTTTCAGCACCTGGTTTCGATATCGACTTAATCGATCAACTCGGTTTATCGCCCCAAGTCGCACGTACGCACGTCGGCTTTATGGGATGCCATGGTGCACTCAACGCCATGCGAGTCGCTCGGTCGATCAGCAATGCCGAACCTCAATCTCGAATACTAGTATGTGCTACTGAGCTATGTAGCTTGCATTATCAATATGGATTTCAACCTGATCAGATTATTGCTAATGCACTCTTTGCCGATGGCGCGGCTGCGATGATCATCGCTCCCCCCCTAAGTCGCTCGAGCCACTCGTCGCTTGGTGTTCCCAGCCGATATCGGCCCATCGAACTGATGGCCAACGGATCCTTTCTTTTTCCAAATACTCGCGATGCCATGAGTTGGCAAATCGGAGACCATGGATTTCTGATGACCCTCTCACCTCAAGTACCGGAACTGATCCGCAGTCAACTCTCTCATTGGATGAAATCTTGGCTTGCCAAGAACTTTCTTAGCATCGAGCATATTGCGCACTGGGCTATTCATCCAGGCGGCCCCAAGATCATGGATGCTGTGATCGAAAGCCTTGGTATCGATCCACTAACAGCCGATGACTCTCGAGAGGTCTTGCGTCTCTATGGCAACATGTCGTCGCCGACAAGTCTATTTGTTCTTGAACGACTAAGAGAGAAAGGTCTCAGCGGACACTGCGTCATGCTCGGCTTCGGACCAGGTCTCGTGGTCGAAGCTGTTCTCATGAAGCTATAAAGTCCTAATTTTGGACGCCACTTTACTTCGGCTTAGAAAGACTACTTCTTGTTGGCGTCTTTATCTGAGGATTTCTCAGAAGCCTTTTCCTTTGAATTCGACTTCTTGAACTCTTCATCTGTTAACGGAACGATCTTGCCGAACATATGCCCCCCGACCTTATCATGGGTCCAAGTTCCAGCATACTTTCCTTGATCCAGAACAACTCGCGATGAAAAGGTACCAAGCCCGGGAATTGTGATATTGTCTAGCGTGATGACAGGCGTTTTGCCTGCCCATTTTACTTCCACCGGCACCGGCACCGACAAATCTACATTGCCATACTTGATTCGAGCGGTGATGACCCAGAAATCACTTTCATCCGTCTTCTTCACCTTCTCAACGACATACTCATCCTTCAGCAACTCCTCCTTCTCACTACCTTCGATTGTAAAGTTGCCAACCAATTTGACCCTAGTCATCAACTTCTGGAAATTCTCGTACAGTTTCTCACGCTCAGCCGAGTCACCCTTACCTGCTCCTTCCTGAGTCTCTACCGCTTTACCTTCTTGAGCCTCAGGTCGCTCTTCACCTTTGAGAATTCCCCAACTGCCACACAAAACACCTGCCAACACGAGCAATTTTATGCCAAATGATAAATTCATTTTGAATCCTCCCTTACGCTGAAAACATTGTAACCAAGAAGCTCATCCACATTTTCTTCAGGCTACAAACTATTTTTTTCATCTCTCAAATCGAATCAATACGTCATAACAGCGACCAAGACTGAGCGTCTGCCGCTAGCGATCAGTATAGCTTTACCGTACGACGACCAACAGCATCTCCCGCTTCAGTATCGTCCAACGAAACCAGACTCTCCTATAGAGCGTCATTTCAGAGACCCACCCCTCCTTATACTCTCAGCAGAGGGCAACCCAGAACAAATAATGCTGCAGAGGCAGCTTTTCACGGCAATACGACTGCTTTTGCCGACAAAACCATCCGGAAACCTTTGATCTCTATAAATTCCTGGCAGGTTACATTCACTTGCGAGGCAACTGGCGTAGTAACCAATCCATTATTGGTTACCGCCTGTCTTACGTTGCTTCACACGATTGCGAAGCGATGGATCTGCTGGCTCTACATTGGTCGTAGGAAAGTGCTTCGCAAGCTCACTCTTGATCGATGCATATTCCGATTTCGTCGCCAAGTTCGTCCATTCATAAGGATCAGTTTGATGGTCGTACAACTCTTCGCTTCCGTCAGCGTAACGAATGTAGCGATATCGATCGTCGCGAATCGCATGATTGTTTTTGCCAAACGTAGTCAGGGCGACTCCATCCCATTTCGACTTCGGATCCTGAAGTAGCGAGCGGATCGACTTTCCCTCGACATGCTTTGGAGTTGGGACATTGGCCAAGTCACAAAGAGTTGGATAAAGCGTGAGGAAATCGACAGGCTGATCACAATGCGTTCCCGCTTTTGTCACTCCCGGCACGACCCAAATCAAAGGAGCCCTCGTCGCTTCCTCCCATAATGCGAACTTACGCCAATGCTGCTTTTCGCCCAGATGCCAACCATGATCCCCCCACAAAACAATCATCGTGTTGGATTTATGAGGCGATTTCTCAAGGGCATCAATAACTCGACCTACCTGCGCATCGAGATAACTGATTGCGGCCAAATAAGCTTGAATTGCTTCCTTCCAACGTCCGGACTTCACAACGGCCTCATGATCCCCCATCTTCAGAGCCATATCTCGCCCCATGGCAGGCACATCATCAAGATCATTCTCTTTCGTCGGTGGCAATTCGATTTTGTCTAGTGGATGCAAGTCGTAATATTTTTTGGGAACATTCCAAGGCATGTGTGGCTTATGGAAACCAAGTGCGAGAAAGAATGGGCGATCGTGAGCCTTTTGAATTTCAGAGATTCCGAAATCAGCAGTCGCAGTATCAACGATCCCTTCATCTCCCGCGTTGACAATACCAAACTTAATTCCAGCAATACTCCGATCCTCAATCATGGAATCAGCTACTTTTTCTTTCTCAGCTCCTCCGGTACTACTCCATTGATCTGCAAAACCAACTCCACCATGCCAGAGCTTTCCCATCGCTAGAGTTTCGTAGCCCGCATTTTTAAATTGCGTGAAAAGGGAATCCTGCGATTGAATCGCCAAGTTGTAAGGAATGCCATTATCGTACACTCCCGAAGTGCTAGGGCGCTTTCCAGACAATAATGCAGCTCGCGACGGATTACATACAGGGGCAGCACAATGAGCATTGGAAAAATAGATTCCCTGTTCAGCGAGCTTATCGATGTTCGGAGTCTTCGTCTGCGGATTTCGCCCTAGATGTCCTACCCAATGATTCAAATCATCAACAGCAATAAAAACTACGTTTGGCCGCTGATCCTGCTGCGCATTGGCCGACGGTGCGCCTCGTAATAGGTCACACAAAACAGTTACTACGATAAACCCGATCAAAAACACTCTACGATATCTACCCAAAGTTGCCCTAACCGTCACCGGTGTCGCTTGCTCAAATAATTGATCCACGGGATAGATTTCCTTTATCGATAACTCAATTGCCACTGCGCAACTCTCGCTGACTTAAAGATTCACATGGACAGTCTAAGAAGACTAAACCTTTGAATCTATGGTAACCCAAAACTACCATCAAGTTGACGTAGCCAGCGTTCCTATTTTTCAACGAAAAAACCCCAATACAACACTTGGTTGGACTGGGGTTTTAACGCGGTGTTGTGCTTCGTTACCGTCTAAAAACTTGTTTGATTAATTGAGGGTCGTCAGTGGCACCTTACTAGGCTAAGTCCCCGAATCTGCTACTGCCCAATTTCCTACTGATCGATACCTTGCGATACCTCGCCACCCGCTCTGGTAATCAACCGAGCGAGTACGCGAATGTCCATCGTTGCCGAGAGAAATTGAACCGAGCCATCACCGAAAGCAAAGTTTGCTCCACCAGTATGAAAGCTGTAGGCCTCGGCTGTACCTTCGGTGCCATAGTAGGGATGTGGGAATGGTGTTGAACCAAAGTCCTCGCCGTTGGTGCAATTCAGCGGGCATGGGCCAGGCAACACGGCGCCATCGACAGATGAACCGTCCAAGGTGAAATCGCTTGCAGGACGAGCCCAACCACCAGCATTTACTCGCTGATTCGGCAAATCGCCCACCCGTTTACCGGCGCGGTACAAGACGGGGCGACCTGCCGATTCCGCATAAAGAATCGTTGACGTCAATCCGTCAGTAACATCACGGAGTTTCGGAGTCCCATTCTTGGGAAGCATACCGGTTAGAACGCCAACGTTGTCAATCAAGCCCGTCGAGCGTAGTCGTTGATCTACTCCAATCGTCGGCGAATAGTCTGTCATAGCAACAACACCGACCCATGGGGAAATTTCCGGTACCCCATCCATCCTATCGGTTTCGGGATTGGAAGGGCAAATAAAAGTGGGAATTCGCTGTGACGTGATAGGCAGATTTCTTGCATGCGACCAATTCACCGTTTGATCATAGCGATTGAATAAATTGGTTTGCTCAAGGTAGGGAAGTAAGAAGGTTAA
>JBEGUT010000103.1:0-9836 GCA_041178745.1 Planctomycetota bacterium
TAGTAGTTTCGGATGGGTGTTTTGTCCCGATTTGTGGGGTAATTTGCCCGATTCCGATCATTCTACCAGCGTCTTTGCCAAGCTTCTGGGCGAAACCTATTTCCAGATAGCACTGGTCGAATGAACCCGGCAAGGGCTCTCAGGTACCGGTTTATGTTGCATTTTTTAAGCTCTGCGATTTATGCAGAGCGTTGTTGGATCTTGGCTGAAACCTATCGTTTTCTAGATGGGTATTGCCAAAGCTTACTTCTTCCAACTTTTTGCCTCAAACGCTACCAATTATCGTGTACAGGGTTTAGTACACTCTGCAAGAGATGAAGGGAGTCTGTGGCAAGAAATGGCGTGCGAATGCCAAGTCAGAAGAAACCCCTAAAAAATGTTTTGTTAATGGAGCTCGGCTGAGCGTTGAAGAGGATTCTGTCATTAGAATTCGATCGTTCGGTAGAAGCCAAAAAGTGAAAGAGACTAGGCGAGTAACAAAGAATGAAAAAGACGATTTTGATGCTATTGTGCGGTTGGATCGGACTGATGAGTTTCGCTCCGAACGCGATGGCCGCGAGGCCGACCGCTCCACAGTTGTTTCCTGCCGAGACGCTGACTTACATTCGCGTCGATGATAGCCGCGATTTCAAAGAGAAAATGAGCCAGATGTCAACCGCTCGAATGTTAGCGGATCCTGGTTTGAAACCTATCGTCGATGATCTTTATGGGTCAGCCATTCAGTTAACCGCTCGCATGCAAGACGCGATCGGAGTGAACCTGGAAGAACTTCTGGCGATTCCTAATGGTGAAATGGCATTCGCTGTCTATTCAAACGAGCGCAAGCCTGTGATCGTTGCTCTGCTGGAAGCTGGTGACGAACTACCCGCGCTGGAATTGATTCTTGCTCGAGCTGAAGAGCAACTCGCTCAACGATCGGATCGAACCGAAGAGAAGGTGGGCGATTTAACCTTGGTGATCTGGAAAGATCGCCAGCGAGCGGATCGCGAAATTGCTTATTTCATCGATCAAGGAGTGTTTGTAGCGATCTCGCAGGTCTCTGCCGCTAAAAAGCTTTGCGATGTATGGCAAGGTAAGGTAGGTGAAGGTTCGGAGAAGTACAAGACGCTGGCAGAGAACCGCAAATTTCTAACGGTAATGAGTCAGTGTGTTGGCTCCGAAGGGGAGCGTCCACAGATTTCGTTCTATTGGGATCCACTGGCGACAGTACGCGCGATTATCACCAATAGTGGCAACACCGCTGGCACCGCAGTTCTTGCTTTGCTTTCACCGTTGGGAATCGATGGTATTCAGTCCATTGGTGCTTCGATGATCATGTCAACCAAGGACTTTGACTCGATCATTCATGCTCATTTGCAATTGGCCAGTCCCCGCAAGGGTGTGCTGGAAGTGGTAAGACCTAAGAGTGGTTCAACGGTTCCAGAACCTTGGGTACCAGATGACGTGGGTAGCTATTCAACGTTGAACTGGGAAGTACAAAACACCGTCAATGGCATCGAGAAAATCTTTGATACTTTCCAAGGTGAAGGTGCGTTCAAGACGTCTGTTTTGGATCGTGCGAAGGAACGAACCGAAATTGATTTCCGCAGCGAGATCATTGAGCAGATCACTGGCCGTGTGACTGTCATCCAAGGCTTCGTTAAACCTTTCCGCGTCAACAGCGGTACGAACCTGTTTGCCGTCCAACTCAAGGATCCTACAAAGTTCAAAGACGAAGTGATGCCGAAGTTCATGAAGCTCATGGAACGCGGCAATGCGGTACCAACTCGCAAAAGCGGTGGAAATGGCGAGTTCTATGTAATGGAACGAAGTAGTGATTCACCGCCACGGGAAAACGCGCCGTCGCCTGATATAGTACGTCGCCCGCGAGTTTGCTTCGGAATTATGGAAGATTACTTCATTGTTTCCGATGATACCTACATGATCGATGAAATCAGTGCGACCAAGGATGGTCGTCGCGGATTGCTTTCAGCGTCGGAAGAGTACGAGTTGATTTCTGCGAAAGTGAAAGAACAGTTGAAGGACAAAGAAACTTCGATTCTTCTTTTCTCTAAGCCACAGGAATCGCTGCGAGTTTTCTACGAGATGGCAAAAGATCCTGCTAACAAAGAGCGACTGCGAGAAGCAGCTGCTAACAATCCTGTGTTGCAGGCGTTGTCAGGTGCGTTAGAGAAGCACGAGTTGCCCCCTTTCGACGTGATTGAAAAGTATCTCAGTCCGACAGGTGCCTTTGTAACCGAGGACGAGACCGGTTTGCATTATACCGCCTTTTCCCTAAAGAAAGAGTAACAGCAGCACCTGTGCTGAGATGGGTAGCTTGGCGGTTGCCCAGTATTAAAAACGATTGAGTATCAAGGGCCATATCCTCTGTTCTGCGGGGGATATGGCTTTTTTGTTGATTGCCGTATCATAGTCCACGAAATTCGCTTTCGTTGCACTTGCAAAAAAGGGTGCATGGATCGGAGCGATATGTCACTTGCCGCATCTTGCCGTGGGAATATTCCGCTGCAAAGGTATCGTTAACGCCTCAAATGTCATTCGTATTGGAAAATTCTATGTCAGCCCAATCAAGCAATCCCTTTCGATTAGATGGTCGCGTAGCGTTGGTTACCGGTAGTTCAAAAGGCCTCGGAAAGGCGATGGCTATTGGCCTTGGTAAGGCGGGAGCCAAGGTGGCGATGAACTACAACAATAGCAAAGCGGCTGCGGATAAAGCTTTTGCCGAATTCAAAGCGGCCGGCTGTGAAGGGGCAATGTTCAAAGGAAATGTAATCGATCAGGCCGATGTTGAGCGAATGGTCGAAGAGATTCGCAAGACTCTGGGCCCACTCGATATCATTGTGCTCAATGCAACACCGGATCAACCCCAGAAGCCGATTGAACAGTACGATTGGGATTTCTATCAATCGATGCTCGACTTTTTTATCAAGAGCCCATATCTGCTAACTCGCGCTGCTTTGCCTCACATGAAGCAGCAGCGTTGGGGAAGAATCATCAATATCACAAGTGAAGTATTTCAACTCGGTGTGAGTCCTTTTACCGCTTATGTTGCAGCCAAGGGTGGGCAAACTGGATTCTCGAGAAGCTTGGCTCGTGAGTTGGCTCCGTTTGGGATCACGGTGAACATGATCGCTCCAGGATGGATTCCAGTGGAACGCCATGAAAATGATCCACAGGAAATGAAGGACGCCTACCTCGCCACGGTGCCGGCTGCCCGCTGGGGCGTCCCGGAAGACGTCATCGGCGCTACCGTTTATTTCGCAAGCGAGGCAGCTTCTTTTGTTACTGGCCAGACCATTTCTGTGACCGGCGGCCATACTGTGCACTAGAATATAGACAGAAGAGGGCGAGGTGACGATTTTTGAAAACCAATCGATCACGTCGTCCTTTTTTGAAAGCTGAATGCAAGAAAGAGCACTTCTTGTCGTAAATCGTTATTCCTTCGGAAGAATCATAGCGAAGTACTAGGTTCCTTTTGATGGGGCTCCACTCGCAAGATTTGCGATCGGATCTTTGTCCTATTTCGATTTACCAAGAAATGGCTGCAACGTTCTAGCGGTAATTGGCAAGCACAGAGGTGAGGAACGCTGAGATGGATCGGGCCCAGTATCAAAATGTGGTGTCGACGTTCTTTGATTGTCAGCCAGCGGTCATCACAGAGATTTTTCAAGAGTTACTGGCCGCGATGGCTGCAGAGCAGTCGTTGCCCCCCGGCGCTTGCATGTCACAGAACTACGAGACTGCGCAAGCCAACCCAGAGATCCATCTTCTTCCTGGAAATCTTAAAGATGCGCGAGATGCCATCTTTCCTTATTTTTGGGGTACCGATGGATGGTCCAGTCCGTTGCATTTAGAAAACGTTCGAGGGCCGGCGAACTTCGCTTCGCTAGTCGGTGCCTTGGCTTGCTTTCTCAAGAACCCCAATCTTTGCACAGATAGTAACAGTCAGCGATCTAATGAATTGGAAGTGAAGGCAATCACGGCGTTAGCGAATTTGGTTTTCTATCACACGCGTGATCCTTGGGGTGTGTTCACAACCGGCGGAACGATCTCCAATTTGTATGCGGCTAAGATCGGCATTGAAAAGGTTGTGCCTGGGGCGATGCAAAAAGGTTTGCAGGGAGCCAAATTAGCGGCTGTTGTGTCGGATGCGAGTCATTATTGCAACAAGACTCTGGTGGGCTGGCTTGGTATGGGTATTGAGTGCCTGCACTCTATAGCGGTTGATGATCGAATCGCGATGCGTTTGGATTTACTGAGAGAAAAGCTCGAGTCGTTGTATCGAGATGGCTATCGAATTCCCTACATTGTTGCGACATTTGGAACCACAGATGCTTTTGGTATTGATGACGTTCAAGGAATTCGTCAAATCTCAGATGAAATCGCAGCGAAGTATGGCCAAGTCGCTCCACACCTCCATGTCGATGCTGCCGTGGGATGGACGCTCTGTTTCTTTGCAGATTACGACTTGGAAAGGAATCCATTGAAGTTCACCGAGGTACTATTGCCGAAGATCGCTGAAGCTCAGAAACATGCTCGAGGATTGCAGGTCGCCGACAGTATTACCATCGATTTTCACAAAATGGGACGTGGTCATTATCCCAGCAGCGCCTTTATCGTAAATTGCCGCAGCGACCTTTCGTATCTGGCTCGAAGCGTTGCGGACACACCTTACTTTTCAGAGGCTGATAGTCGCCGCGATCCAGCGCTCTTTACGCTTGAATGTTCGCGACCAGCCGTGGGACCATATTGCGTCATGGCATCGCTCAATAGTATCGGCTTGATCGGTTGGCAGATGCTGACAGCGCGGGCTCTCGAACTGGCCCACTATTTCAAGACTCGTCTCAATCGACTCGATTATTGCATGGTGTTGAATCAGGATACTTGCGGTTCCAGTGTTGTTTGGTGGGTCTTTTCCAAAGGTCGCGATGCGAAACGCATTTTTCAGGATTTGAAAGATGGAAAGTTGTCGGCTGAAGAGGTGAACCGGTACTTGGCTGAAAGTCGTCGACAGTTCGAAAAACGCGAACGGAATATGGATGACTCTCGTGATGCAAGGCTCAGTTACAGCACCTCCATCGGCTTGGACATCGGTGGTTACGATATCCCCGCCTGGAAAGCGGTCTTTTTTAATCCCAAGACGGATGAAGCGATTATTGATCGACTGATCGAAACGCTCGAGGATCTCTAAGCTAAATATCCCACAAACTCCTCGACAAAAGCCACCCGTAGTGGATGTTTACTACGTTGCATGATCCTCAGGAGAATTGGGAAAACGACGTAAAGCACTTACCTTGCGGATAGTCTTAATAAATCGCATTTATAAAAATACGATGCCGTTGTGTCAGACCTTTGTTTGCGCATCAGAGTGAGCTAGATGAGCGACTCAGGAAGCTTTCCTGCCAAGCATAGTTGCCGACGGTGACTCGCCAAAAAGTTTCATGTAGTCGATAGAGAATTGCCCTGCATGAGGAAATCCAAAACGCGAAGCAATTTGATAGATTTTCTCGCCATCTTTGTTGTTCAGTAAAGCTTGCCGAGCAGCATTCATTCGCATCGATTTGTAGTACACAAGCGGCGTCATATCAAACAGCGCACCGAACGAGTAGTAGAGTGTTCTGCGACTACAACCAATCGCCTTGCATATTTGGCTTGCAGAAAGCGGTACCATTAGATTGGCTCTCATCAACTCATCCGCTCTGCGAAAGATATCCCGGCGAGTTGGAGCATCTGGGTCAGCGTAGTCTGCATCCGCTGCTTCAGACAGAATCGCTAAGAAACGATCGATTGCCTCTTGCTCCAATTCCTGGGGATTAAATCCTACAGCTGCGACGCGGTGCATCTTTCGGGATTCGAAACTATTGAAACTCGGATCAATCGCTTTTGAGACGGCAAACGCTGGTGCACCTATGCAATGGTCGGTTTGGTGTAGTAGCCAATCTGAAAAAGATTTGAATCGAAGAGGACTTACCGCCAAAGGTCTTTGGTGACGGATTGCTTCGCAGAGCGACGAATCGTACTGGATTTCTGCTTGTTCGATTAATGTCTGCTCTTTGATGCCGAGCGAGTACTGCAATAAATTATCTGCTGCATGATGATCGATGATCGCGTCAGCGTTATGCAAAAGTAATTGTCCTTCACGCAATTGGCGTTGCCGAAAATGGCTTCGCTCACTTTGTGCGAGAATGGGAAAAAGAAAGGTCATGCCAGCTGTGCGATGGCCTCTTGCGACCATGTCGCGATTGACAGAGTATCGGTTAAATGCGATCGATCCAATCAGAGCAATCGACCATTCACTCTCCAGCTTTCCTGGAGATATCTGCTGCACCGCAACATCCGCACCTACGGTACCCGCTTGGAGTTCTTCCACGCTGCGCATCAACAGTTTTTGTACGAGAAAACTCTGAGGGTTTTCGGAATGAGTTACTGCTGTTGATTCGGACATGAGGAAATCGATTCCATCGAACAGGACTTGGCAAGTTATCTTGGGCTTGCCGGCAGTTCCTCAACACGATTACGCATGTGATTGAGGATAAACGGGAGATACACGATTCCGCTGTAGTGATCAGCTAACATTTCAACATGATGATCCTTATCGAGGTGGGCTGCTTCGACCAGTAGCTTTGAGCTTCGCGGTGGTACAACATTGTCGAAACTACCGCTGTAAACCCAGGTACGATTTGGGTTAAGGCGATGGGCTAAGCGAAGCGGTTCAATCGCGTTAAGAACGCTCTTGAGTTGATCTTCTGTAACATTTTTTTCTTCCAATTCCTGACGCAGTTTGGCTGCATCGCGTTCTCCATTTTTGATGACGTCATAGAGACCGCCACCGGCCAACATAATGAAGACCGAGTGATAACCTTTGTCGAGTGCTCCACTGGTAGCGCTAACAAAACCTCCTAAGCTTGTGCCTTGAAGCGAGATGTTATTGGCGTCTACTTGCGGCAAAGCGGCGACTGCATCGCGGGCACGTCGTACATCGGCAATGGCTTGGCGTATAGCACCAAACAATTGCGCTCCGCCGGGACGGCCTTCTTCGCCACGTCGAGTTCCATAAAAGGGTAGGTGAATCATAAAAGCATGCAAACCAAGATCGCTCAATTGCTTAGCAATCAGACGTCCCACAGTCATGCCGCTGCCTGACTCATGCACAACGACAACGGCAGGTGCTTTCACGACTTCATTGTTCTTGTTTTTCGCTTGATACCATTCCAGCGATACTTCATCGACATTGGCCTTGCCGATCGGTAGGGGTGATTTGAAACTGACAAGTGCATCACCGTTTTCTCGCCAAGGTTCGCGGCAGACAACGGTGAATTTACCCGGAGCCCATGTTAATCCGCTGAGGCATTCGGCAGCATCAGCCGATCGTTCTTCGCCGATCGAAAGTGTGTCCGCAGAGGTGAACGTTGCCCCGAAGAGAGGCTTGGCTGCGACAGGTTTGGTTGTTGGAGCACTCGTAGTCGAAGATTTCGCGCCAATCGCTTTACTGGCAACGTTCTCGGAAGGTTTAAAGGATTGCAGCATCGCATTTAGTTCGATGCGGATGTAGGGTCGCTCAGCAGCAGGTTGTTTATGGCTAGCGTTGGCAACCAACAAGATCCCTTTCTCGGGAACGAATAAGACGTTGTGCAAATTCGATTCCATCGCTACCGGACGATCCATCAAGCGAGTTGCAATGGTCTCATCTATTTTCCCGTAGTTTTCCTGGATTCGTTTTCGGAGCAATTCCAACCGAGAGCCAGCGGACAAAATGACGGTGTCTTTAACTCCCTCGCCCAACAGTTCATGGGAATCGCCTGGATTGACTAATTCCAGTTTCTCTGGAGTGGCTGCGACACCTACCGCCGATTTGTTATTGCCATCAGCGAATACGTAGTAATACTCACACGTACGTGGACTTTCTTTCCAAAGAGTCACAACGTCATCGAGACTGTCACATTCTTCTAAGGCTCGACGCATCAAGGTTGCCATCGGAACTCCGTCCCACTTGCCTTCGCCTCGACCTCCCATTTCACCGAGAGAAATTTTCTTGGCATTCATTCCGCTCACGCTCCCGATAAAGCCCGCGTAGCCAACATTGGCGAAGGGGATTTTGTCGTCGACTGAAACGATAAACGTTGTGGCTGCATCCTGCAGTCCAATCGCCGTCATGTAGTCAAGAACTCGACCATGGTACATCGTTCCGTCGACGGTCGCGTTTCCGAAAAGTGCAAAGCCGGAGCAATGGAAAAGTTCAGGGAATACGTTCAATGTTTCAAGCAACTCCGTTTCCATTCCTAAGCTGACAGCCAAAGCTCTGGTTTCGACTTTGTGGCGTTCTGGGATATGAGGAGACAATCGTTCATAGGCTTTTCTCAAGTCCTCCGGAAACCAGCGACCTGTTTGAATGGTCTGAGCGAGACCAAAGGTGTAAAGCACCGAATCGATACAGCGTTGGCATTCATTCTTGAGTAATTGACCATGAGCTTTACCTATCTGTTCGGGCGTTCCCTTGAGCAACACGACTCGATGATGGTCGACCCAACGCAACTCACCATGTTCAACTTTACGGGGTTTTTCTGACGGATCGGTCAGTGCTGCGCCTGGAGCAAGGATTTCTGTCGCACGGCGAACTCCTCGGCAAAGGTGACGCTCAAGTTGTTCACGAGAAATGTCTTCTTTCTTAAAATCGTCAGGAATCGAGATCTCGGTGGGAAGAGAGTCTGCGGCTACAATCTTCAGCGAGACAATGACGTCATCTGCTTTTGCATCGATTGTCTTCGCCTCATTATCAATTTGTACTCGTACATCATCACCGACGTTCCACGACTTGGAACCTGCATCCCAAGATAGCTTTGCCAGATTGGAAAGCGTGAATGAAATCGCGTCGGCATCGAGCGATTGCAGAAGTGGTTTGGCGACTGCCAAGGTCGATTGGTTGCTGATCAGTCGGTTAATGATTCCATCAAGATCGAGGTGATCCTGAGTCGACACGTCTCCCTTGCTGGCGTAAGCGATCTTATGTTTAGGGAGCATCAGAACGGTTTCGTTCTCGCGGCGATGTATGGAAATCGCATATTCCTCGTTTTCGACTACCAAATCGAAACTGTGCGAGTTGATTCTGTTGATTTCGAGATTCAATTTCTGAGATTTTCCATCTGCTGGAAAAGTCACTTCACCTTCCACCGAATAAGGGCGCTCGGAAGATTTCAGAACTTCCAGAAAAGGATTCAATTGCTTTTTTAGCGTTGCTGAATCTTCCGCGAAGACTAACCCAGAGAAAGTGAGCGTCCAGAAAGCAAGGCATAGGAACAGATCGGTTGCTTTTCTCATAAAGGCTCTCATTGATAAAATAGATTTTGCTGATCAGCATCAAGGAAAAGTAGGATGCAGGTAGGCCAAACCGGTATTGAGATGATGGATTTGCTGGGAGAATTGTATTTGAAAAACGGCGTTAGTTTCCACAGATTTTGCGTTCTAGGTTGGGTAGTTTGAAAATAATGATCCGTCATGTCAACGGAGATGATTTGGAGCGAATTTGTTCGGGCGTGGCGAGAGTGGATTGGAAGTGTCAAGATTGGGCAACCTGAGGGGGATTTCCCCGGTTATCGAATAGCTTCAATTGAGCGTTTGTTGGAGTTTCATGCAGCGACAGCCCCCCAGGTAGTAGGCTAAAGAACGTGAATTATTGATACTTCCCGAACCTCGGCGACCGATTTCGGTAGAAGATGCCAGCATTCAAACTGCTCATTTTCGGCCAGGAAGATTAAACTGCGAAGTCTACAGCAACCCCTCTCGAAGTGCGCCGATCGACCCTATACCTCACGCGAGGAGGCTAGGTTTCAGGTGAAATA
>JBEGUT010000104.1:0-9762 GCA_041178745.1 Planctomycetota bacterium
AAGACGACTTTTTAAGATATAGGGGCCATGGCCCCTATATCTTAAAAATAACCAAAGCCAATGATTGAAAAATCAATGTGCGCAACTTGACGGACACTACCCCGGACATACTGCCAGAAACATCGATCACAAATACAACTTCTTTTCCAGAAGCGGATTCCAAAAAAGGATTGAATGGATCTCCTAAAGCAATAGCCATCGCATCGCTGGATACCTTGCCACTTGGTAATACGATCACCGACTCTTCTACCTTCTCACTGTCTTGCCCCTTCGACTCGGAACTTGAAGACTCTTTCGACTCCTCCATACCTGTCAAGTTATCAGTGCCGCCGCCTACAGTCGCTGAAACTTCTTTCTCCTCACCTCCGTCTTGCTCGTGCTCCTTACGAGCTTGATCCGTCTCATTTCCTCCAGAATTTCCCAAAGCGGTGACACTATCTCCAACGGTCGAAGAAGTTCCCATAGCCCCTAAACCTTGAGGCTTGGGAAAATTCCAGACGATAGCCAACGTCATCAGAGCCAAAAGAATCGACAATGGAATGATGGCGAGTACAAGGATCTGATTACCTCGTTCCTGTAGCCATTCTCTTCCATCTTCACCATGAAGGTAACTACCATCCTTTTGGTGTGAAGGTAATGGTGGCGGTTCGGAAGATGGTTTATTCATGGCCTTTTCTTCACATACAGCGGAAGGTGTCGATAGTAGACTTCCAAAATCATCGCGCTCATCGATGTACAGTAAAGACGACCTCCAATGTTACTTGCACGATGAGGGTCACTTCCCGTAATATACCAACTTCCCCTTGAATGCCCGTCCTTCGCTTGACTACTGATCAAATGCTCGCGCACCTTTTCATTCCACTTAGGCCAATCATCTCCACCCAAATGCATCATCACCTGCGTTGAGTAGTAAAGACCATATAGATCCTCTAGATCGGGGCCAGCCTGACTGATTAGTTTTACCGCCGCTTGCAGTTCGATTGATTGATTATCTCGCGCTAAATAGTACAAACCTAATGCGGCTATTGCGGTTGTACATCGATCATGTCCATTAGACATCGGACTTTCGTAACCATATGCTCCGCCACTATTAATCCTAAGGCTTTCGATAAATCTTTCGGCTCCGGAAAAGCATTTCCTATCGACACCCAACTCCGCGAGTTGTCCACTTTTTAGTGCCATCAAGTGCCAACCTAGCATCGACATGTCACCTGGTTGGCCCGGCTGGTATCTCCAGCCTCCACCTGAATGCTGCGCCATCGCTATGAAGTTTAAGCCCGCCTGTGCCGCTGGCTTAAGTTTCGGATCTTCTGTCATAGCATATGCTTCGCAGATCGCCATCGATGCAATGCCATGCGAATACATGAACCCCGTGGGCTCCATCCAGGAACCGACTTTGCTACTGCGAGTATCCCGCCGCTGCGATGCAAGTAAATAGTCAATCCCTTTCCTAACTACTTCCTGATACTTACCATCGCGGTGCGTAAAGCCGGCCCCTAGAAAGGGCAGAAGGCTCAGGCCTGTCGCCGCATTAGCGAGCATTCTTGGATCTATCTCTGCATTTACGACCTGGCTAACGTCAGTGCAAGTACCATCGCAGCGCGGCCGATGATCAAAACTCCATTGACCATTGGGTAATTGGTGCTTAGCGAGCCACTCCAAAGCAGCCGCAACTGCAAGCTCACTCTCCGCGGTACCTCCATTTGTCTCTAGCTTCTCCAGTCGCTCCTCCGCTGAACGCTGATACATTGGACTTTTCGACGAGATGGAATTTGCTGGTGGCCCCAAATCGCTGATATTACCTGGCTCCGGCAAATGAATCATGAACACATTATCTTGTTTCTCTGCATTTACAATCCCATCAGCAGGCTTGTCCACTTGAAGCTCACCTACAGCAGAAGTTTTCCCATCCGCCACTTCACCAGACTTATGTACTTCAGGACTTGCTTCAGGTTTAATTTCTTTAGTCTCGATCGCTGCACTACTCTCTGATTGCAGATCCTCATCTTGTTTTTCTGCTTGGCGATCCGCCGTACCTACCGAACTTCGCTGGCTCATTGTGGGTTCTGAGGATGACACCGCACTTGCTAGTCCATTTTGAGCCTCCACAATTCCACTCTCGAATTCGCCATCCCGCGTGTCCGCTCCTTTTTTTCCCTTTGCCGTACTGGCGTTACCGGCACTTATACGAGGGACTGATAGCGAAATTGCGGTAGCGGATAGAATCAGCAGTAGGACAAATATCGCGATAGCTCCCGCTACGAATAGAAGCCAAGTATCTTTCGATTCATCGAGCTCCAATCGAACCTTTGCAATATGATCTTCAAAATCAGGTGGTGAACTGCTTTCCTTTTCCGACATTCACCACTCCATTTGTTTTACTGAACGAGAGAGGGCTGATCAGAAACGCCGTAGGAGATTCTCTCCTCAGTCGTCAGAGGTATCAATTGATAATTGAAACCACCGTCGATCATCAATTTCTTAACTTTCTCGAATTGACCGTAGGAGTCAGGCCAAACCCCTATACTACAGAAAGTATCTGTCGACGACTTTCCTGAGAGCAAGTCTTTCAATAGCCTCAAGCCACTATTTGCGGTGATATCCCAACCTTTACCTGGCTGAGGACGTACCACGGTAGACTCTTCCTGGGACAAATCCTCAACATGGTCTTGATTCACGCTCTGGTTGGAATTGTCACTAAATACTAAATAGACTCGATTAAATCGCATGAGTAAACAAAGAGGAGCCTTCATCGTAACTCTTTCGGCAGGGGCCTCGATGGACTGTTCACGACTCTTAAGATCCTCTGAAAGATTTTTTTGAGCTCGTGCGAGATCTTCTCGTGCCCTTGGTAACTCCACTTCAAGATTCGCCATCTGCTCCCGAATCTGCCTCATCTCTCGTAGCATAGACTCCACTTGTTTTGTCTCAGACTGAACCTGAGCTGCCATCTCGTCAATCTTCTTTTGTAGCTCCTGGACGTCACGGGCTCGCTTCTGAATCGATCCTGAGGCCATGCCATCGGCAGCTTGCCTCAGCTTTAATACCTGGGCCGTTAATTCATCCCGTCGACGCTCTGCGGTTCTAACCTCCAACGAAAGCTTCTCGAAATCGGTTGCACTAACCGTGTTCTGGGAGGTCCCTGAATTATCCGAGGAACGCATTTGGACAAGCAGCGTCAGCAGAATAGCCAAAAAAAGTAAACCGCCAAATGCATTACAAATCGTATCTAAGAATAAATCGAGGCTATCAGCAATCGCTGCTTTACGGCGTCTTCCCATCGCTAACCCCTCCCTCAGCCACAATACGGATCGCCTGATCTTCAGCTACGACATCAAATCCAAGCTTCACACCAGAATCCGTAAGACTCTTTCGGATACCTTCAAATTCCATTGCTCCGGAAGGTTTAATCAACACCAAAAAATGCCACTGACTAGCTTCAGCTGTTTTAAACCACTCGAGCATGGTGGCACGCTCTCGCGGAATTGACCAACTACGTTTTTCCCCCGTCGTAGTAGCAACCCACTCAACGCCTCCTTTCTTCACCTCCAAAATACACAACGGTCTTCCATTAAGGTTCGTTTTCGAAAAAACCATCGGATTTTCCGTATCAATCTCCTTCATCTCCCGCTCAACACGACTCAATTGCCCCTGAATCGCTTGTAGCTCCTCCAACTCCGGACCGTTGGCTGCTTGCGCGATCTTCAATCGTTCCTTATCCTTCTCAGCCTCTGCCCTCCTTTTAGCAACCTTCTCAAGTTGCTCTTCAGCTCGCACCAGCCTCTCCTGCAACATTCGATCCATTGACTCAAGTTCCTCGGCCACTAGCTGCTCACTGAAACGATTTCCCCCCTTTGCCTGCAGTAAGCTGGCCGTAAGATCGCTCAAGGATTTCGACAGCAGGGAAGACTCTCTAGATATCGATTGCTGAATCGCGAGTAACTCTTGGTAGCTCTGCGCGGACGCCCCACTTCCGTTTCTCGTTTCACGCAGCTGTAAGATCATACAGATGATGATCAAGATAAAAATACCAACGACAGATGTGATAATATCCTGAAAGGCAAAGAGAGAAATCGAGCTTACATGCTTACCTCGCCGGCTCATGCCTCTCGATCCTCCTCGAAAGGCAAGATCTTAATTCTGCTGGTTATCTGCCTAAGACAATAGTCACTCACTTCATCAAGAAACTCTTCCTCATTCTGCTTTTGGGCCGTCATCATAAGCTGCAAAGCTAAGGCTATCACTAACGCGACTAAGGTGGTTTCAAACGCCGTACTAAGCCCGCCCGTAATCTGCTTCAGCGATGAAACTATCCCCCCCACATCACTCGACTCGTCCAATAGAGAGCCGAAATTACTCAGCGACTGAGATAATCCAAGAACCGTACCGATAAATCCGAGCACAGGAATAGCCCAAAGAAATCCGTTAAGCTGCGCAAATGAAGTCTCCATCGCAGATTCATCTTTATCACCTACGGATCGTAGGATTTCATCGATATCTGAAACACGCCCCAGATTCTTCAAACTCGATAGAGCAATCAAAATACGATTGAAAACTACAAATCGTTCGGGATCGACAGCTACTTCGTAGATGCGGTTAGTGACTTCATCGACCGTGTTAGAGGTAAGCACAAATCCTGAGCGATCGGAGGTCAGTGGATACTGCAACGGCAACCGCTGAAGACGCAATTTATAGCGTTTAAAAATCAGAATAAACAATGCCCAAAAACCGAACAACACGCAAGCGTGCTGGGTTGGCCCGCGATCCAACATCATTTGGCCGAAATAGTAGTCTGACAGAAAGTAAAAAGCGACATATGCCAACAGAGTCGCGACGATCGCCAGCAATCCACTAACAACCACGCCTACCGACAGTGCCCCCTTGCCTCGTGCGCCTAACCGCCGCTCTGGGTCTTGGCGACTCCAGTTTAGCATAGACTTTCGGCTGGTCGAATAATTGGACTCAGGGTTAGACATTTGAAACTCTATTTCAATTTACGTCGATGACTGGAAGCCTTCTGCACCTGTCGCCGCTAATAGTACAACCAACAGCCCAAGCAGCAGAAAGCCGACAATAGAAATCAGCACAATCACTCCAGTCGCGGCAAAAAAACGACCTAATGCGTTCCCGGACTTTATTAGATTCAACTCGGATCGTTGGTATTTCAATTGCGTCAGTGATTGACCGTAATTCAACAGCAAAATCCCACAGTATAAAAGTGCTCCCTGCACCAGGATGGCTAGTGCAAAGCCCGTCGCCAAAAAAGCGGCTGCTGGTCCAGGAACAGGCGCGCGTAAAGCCACAACAAACTGAAAACCCAATCCAAGGATCGCGCTGATTGTCAAAACAATCCAGAAAGATGCAATCAACATTATCCAATTTCTGGGCCGAATAAAGGACTGAACTAACTCCTTTGAAAGCTCTCCTTGACGTGCGTTTCTTCCTCCACTCTGCTGCTCCTCGTCCTTAGGTGGCATATTTTTGGGGAACAACGCTGGCAATACGATTACAGCAGGTTGCCAGTCGGCTAATCCTGTACGCCAAACCAAGGTGTCACGATTCACGCTGCCGGACAAAACATGCTGCTGCAAAACCACCAAGCTCATTGGGCCCTGCTTTTGGTTAGCAAAATATGCATACCACTGATCACCACTAGGCTCTTCATGCTCTTTCGGCTTTTCTTCCTCTTTCTTGCTTTCTTTTTCGACGACTGTCGCAGCTTGCGATCGATTAAAGAAACTCCGATAGTATTCCTCCGCTCTGGTCCATGATGAACCATCGGCTGAGACTTCATGCAAGCGAGTGATTTGACCGCGCTGCAACATCTCGTCTGCCTTCGCAGATGTAAAAGGTCCTAAAGTCCTACCACGAAAGCGAAGATAAACTTTTTCTGTATCGATCACTTTTCTATTTCCTAGGCTATAGGCTAATTCGCAAATGTTGACGTACCGCAGATCATTGGGTAACAGTAAAAATAGGCGTACCAAACCGAATATTCTTGAGAGATGCAGAGTCCACTTTTATCGTACCTGACTCGATCGATCCAATCACGGTGCAGATAGTTTTCGTACCATCTTTCCGAAAATAGCTTAGTTGTGCGTTATCCGGCAGTGTTTCAACCGTGAATAGATACTTCCCCGATGTAGTGCTAAGGGCTGGCGAAGATTCTGGAGATTTTGAGATTACCGCCGATGCTGAATCTGAGTCGGCCTTACCTTGAAAGGGCAGAATGACCCCAGCGTACCCGATCCGGGTAGATGCAATTGCTGAAAACTTACTGTCCCTCTCTGCAATTTTTCGAGAATCAGCCTGAAACTGATCCTTTATTTCTTTACTTAAATCAGTCTTGTACTCACTCGCTTCAAACCAATTCTCTCGCTCCCGTTTCTTTGATTTCAGAATATCAATCGCCTGGTTGCTAGACGATGCCAAGATCAATGATCCTTTTTGCATTGTATCCAGAATCTGCAAAATCAGTTCCTCTTTAATCATTACATCGATATTGGCATCGTTGCCTATCCTAGCAATCTGTACCAACCATTCGCGTTCCCAATTCTTTTCAAAACTAGAACGCTTTCTCTCTATTTCATCTTTCATCGATTCAATTAGCGAGAAGGGTTCTGGCACGAAACTAAATTCGCTGATCGGACTCCAATTTCCATAGGTTCCATCTGCTTCGACAATAACTTCAATCCCAACGGATTTACCATTAATCGAATCAGAAGATTTCTTTTGGATATCCTTCTGTTTTGATGCGTAAGTAAAGCGACGAGTAAGTACTGAACTGCCATCTGTTTTACCGATCACAACAGTACCAATTCCCGACCAAAGAGAATCCGCAAGCGTGTTGAAGTATTCATCTATGAGATCCGTGCGCATACCTACCATTTTTAGATCGGAGGCTAATTCGGGGTACAGAGCGACCGCAGGAAATCCCTCTATATCTCCGAGCTTTTCAACCCAGACATCAGCCAACCGGCTCGCTTCTTCGTTGTCCGCTGAGGACTTTAGGAAAGCATCGAATTTCTCCGCCCATTGATTCCATTCCTCGATAATGGCTCTAATATCTTGCTCCGCGAGAACAGCATCAAAATCGGGATTAAGACCGACCCCTGTAACTCGCTCATTAAATTTCTTTAGCTCACCATACAATTGCTCAATCGATTGAGAAGAACGAACATCTTGAACCAACTCCGCACCCATCCTCGCTCGATTTTTGATCTCACGTATGCTCTGCTCTAGGTCATCCAGTTTCTTCCTCGCTAGTTTGATATCACCGAAGATAAGTTCACCAGATTTTGGATATTTGGCTGCCAGATCCGATAGCTCATTATCGAGTGAATCGAAAGCATTGATATCTACACTCATCGCCTCCATCGATTCAATGCTCGTGATTTTCGAATTGATCGCGATCAGTTCCTTTTCCGCATCACTCTTCTGTTTCTCTCGAACTCCGTTTTCCCATTCCGTAAAACGCTTCCGTAACGCAAATGCCCGCCCTTTTTCCGATTCAGAGCGAGCGAGGCGTTCTGCCTGAACAACCGAATTTAGATCAATCTGCGAATCTCCCCCGCCATCTGCCTTTCCAAGATAGTCCTCGAACTGCTTGATTCGATCTTCTTCTTGCACCTTCCATTGATTTACCTCCTCGACCATTTTTGTAATCGAGGGGCGTTTCATCATATCTGCCGCACTGGCATTCATTTGCTCGACGAAACTACTTGCCTCCTTAAACTTCTTTACTTCAATCAGTCCTTTCAATTGATCGACGATAGCCAACTCCCGACTGCTATCGGCTCTCTGCCAAAGAGTGAATCCGATTAATCCAGCGGCAATCAACAGACAACCAACCAGCCCCGCCATCACCAACCTGGTTCGTCTCTGTCCTTCAATGCGCCGATTCTCCAAAAAACTTTCGTATAGCCTCTGAAGCGATGGCTCGATTCCTAGGTCGAGTCGAACAAGCGATTGGTGCAATCGCATGACGTCGGTAACTTTTGAACGATCGTTCAAGCTTTCTCGCAGTTGCTGTGAAAGAGTTTCGAACTGCTCCCTCTGCGACTGCTCTTTTCTCATCTCTTCTAACCAGGCCAATGCCGGTTCCGCAATTTGAAACAGCGATCGCGGAATTTTGGGTACACCCTTCGCAACACTATGCCAGTCGCGTGCTAACTGTTGTCCCTGCCGCGAATCCAACTCACAAAAAGCCTCGTTGAGTCGACCAGCAATAACCTCTAACGATTTGAGTGCTTTAGAAACACGAAAAGCGCCGATACGCTCTTCCAATCGTTTGACCAATGCATCCGGTGGATGGATACTCCAGACTTCCGACTGAATTTCTTCTCTGAGACGCTCACAGCTATCAAGATCCGCTTTAGTAATGGCCTCCTCTACTTCTCGATCAAGCTCTTTCAGCCGAACCTTTTCCCAACTTTCGATATCTTCACTCCAGTTAGCGTTTCCTGGATCGAGACGTTGAATTTGGCGCAGCACACGCAGCCGCCAGGATAATGGAGCACGAGCAATCGCCAGCTTTCGATGTTGCTTCAAAACTGCAGACAATGACTGTTCACTGAGCATCGCATCCTGTAACTGAATGGCAATGTCCATCAAGAGCGAGGTGGGAACCTCCAGGCTATAGAAGCGAAGAATTTCCTCCCAGTCTTCATTCTCCGGGAAATCGAGTATCGCTACTTGATCAAGAAGTCGGGGCTCAAGCTCCGCGAATTGAATGGCCTCGCTACGCAGCCCCTTGCGTAACAGACCCTCACAACGCTGCAGACGCTCATTGACCAGCCCAACCCTCTCTGCATACTCTTCCACCAGCGGTTCGAGCATTTCGCGGCTAATCGCCGTCCGACTCTTCAAAATAGCTCGTATCCGATCAATAACAGTCATAATTGGTATCAATCCCCGAGTTGCAAACCACGCTTATAGTTGTAAACAGCTTTTATCATGCATGACCACAAAACACCCCATATTCGCAACCAACGAAGCTGAATTCTATTGCCTTGTCACGACAATCCTGCAATTTTTAAGAGACGTTACAATTTCCGCTATACTATCTTCCGCTTTCCTTCCAATATCTTGCAGCTTATCTTTAATACTCTCATCAACCGTAAATTTATCTAAAAGATTCCTGAAGAGCTCTTTATAATTTACTTCACAATGCCTTGCGATTGGCTGCTCATTTGTTTGTGAATCGATTAATTTCTCCAACAAATTATCTATTGAGATCATACATGCCTGATAATGAGGCAGCAGCTCCGAAAGTTTTTTTATGTTACTATTTATCTGTGATTTCTGTTCTACATTGAGACTTCCATTGGTCAACTCAAATTTCAATCCATCTATCTTGTATTTAGATTCATCTATGGTCTTCTGAAGCTCTTGCCTAACATATAAACAAAAGTAGCGATTATAAAAAATGACCGATTTAATATTGGATTTCAAGCCATTTTCATCTAACACCAACTTTGATGATCGTTTAGTGTCAAGCTCCAATCGCCCTACACCATCCCAATCCTGAAACTGACCATCTTTTGACAACACCAACGAACCTGACTTGACAAATTCTAGTAAGATAGCCCCACCAACAAGCTCCTTGCCGCAATACATCTGCAACTGATACTTACCAGCATTAACAAATACTTCTTGGACTATCTTCTTATCGAATAAAAGCACATCACCCTTATCAGTAACCAAAAGAGGAAGCTCGAAAAATGGCTCTGGGAGCTCCATTGTGATTTTTATTTTTCCCTT
>JBEGUT010000105.1:0-9734 GCA_041178745.1 Planctomycetota bacterium
CCGCCCCCCCAAACTGCCCGATTCACTTTCTAGCCATTAACCCTCAACTGACCGCGTCCGGAACTGGGGAAGGATTCGTCTCCTTCGCGGCCGGAATGACTGCTTAGATAGACCTCCAATTGACGATTCGGGAGTCAGTGGGCTATATTCCTAACCTGGGCTCGCTTGGGGACTTATGTGACCCCCATGTGAAGGGTCCGGAAAGTTATTTTTTAGAACCGTGCAAGGGTCGAAGGACTTCGGTTAATAAACCGACGAGGCTCGAAAATCCTTTTTCGAACTTCGGTCCTGTGAGCTGACAGCTCATGAACTCAAGGTTCTTCGGAGAGAAATATGTCGAGTGAGATTGTCAAACAATTGGTAGAAGCTGGAGCTCATTTCGGTCACCGCGTAAGTCGCTGGAATCCGAAGATGGCGCCGTACATTTACGGCCGTAAGAACCTGATTCACATCATTGATATCCGCGAGACCCTTAGAGGTCTATTGCGAGCCAAAAAGTATCTAAGTCAAGTTGCTGCAGGTGGCAGTTTGGTTCTTTTTGTGGGAACCAAGAAGCAAGCCAGTGATATTATTCAACGAGAAGCTTTGCGTTGCGGCATGCCCTTTGTAAGCGAACGCTGGTTGGGTGGAGCGTTGACAAACTTCCGTACGATTCGTAGCCGTCTTACTCGCTTGGAAGAGCTTGAAAGGCTTATCAACAGCGATGAGCTCAAAACGTACTCCAAAAAGATGCAGTCCGCGTTAAATCGCGAGTACCGCAAAATCTATCGCAACCTTAACGGTCTGAGAACGCTTAACCGAATCCCAGAATGCTTGGTGATTATCGACCCTAACAAAGAAAAGAATGCGGTCAAGGAAGCCAAGCGACTTGGTATTACGACCGTCGCACTGATCGATACGGATTGCAATCCTGATGCGATCGATTTGCCAATTCCTGGTAACGACGACGGTATCCGTTCGATTGACTTAATCGTTTCGCAGCTAGCAGATGCCGTGTTGGCAGGTCGTGCGACCAACCCAGAAACGCAGAAGCAATCGGGTGGTAACGCTGCCGCCGCTGCTGAAATTGCCGCTAAAGCTGAAGCCGATAAGTCATAATTAGATTTTTGGCAGACTTAGTTTTCAGTAAAACAAACAGTAGCTCGCCCGGTCCTTAAAGGGCCCGGGCGTCTATTGTTTTGAGATCGCAACGATCGAACTAAACCGATAACTCTCTTGTCCTAGACGACAAACTTACGATTTCCCGGGTCGCATTTTTCAGAACCTGGGGAGTTTTGTTGAGAGTTCAGAAGTTTTTAGATAGCTTCGTCGATCTCGAACCCTCTCTTTCGTAGTATCGATCTTCGCGATTGAGATGCAGACCAAAACCTTAACACCAACTTTTAGTTTCAATAGGTAACAGGAGACGATGTTCCCATGGCAGAGATCAGCGCTGCACAAGTAAAGGCATTCCGCGAGCGAACCGGCCTGCCCCTGATGGATTGCAAACAAGCTTTGAATGAGGCTGAAGGCAATGAAGAAAGAGCAATCGAGATTCTTCGCAAACGAGGCGAGAAACTCGGCGAAAAACGCGCGGACCGAGAAACGGCTTTCGGCCGCTTCGGCTTAGCAGTGTCGTCGACCGGCACATCTGGCGCGATCGTCGAACTGAAGTGCGAAAGTGCTCCCGTTACGCAGAACGCTGAGTTCGTGCAACTGGCTACCGATTTAGCAGCAACATTGGCCAATACCAATGTGAAAACCTCGGAAGAGTTGTTGGCTCAGCATTCGCCGAGCAAAGCTGGAGTGACTTTGGGTGATCAGATCGCGGATATGTTCAATCGTATTCGCGAAAAGTTCGAAGTCGGACGTATGCATCGCTATGAAGGTCCAACAGGAGGCTACTCGCACAACAGCGGTACCGTGGCTGGTGTATTGCTGTCGATCGAGGGTGGCAATGACGACGCCGCTAAAAACGTTGCGATGCACATCGCTGCGATGCGGCCATTGTCGCTGAGCAAAGAAGAATTGGATCCAAACTTGGTCAACCGAGAAAGGGAATTGCTGAAAGCTGCTGCGTTGGCAGAAGGCAAGCCTGAAAACATCGTTGACAAAATGGTCGAAGGTCGATTGAAGAACTTTTACGCAGAGCGAGTTCTATTAGAACAACCTTTCGTTAGGGACGACAAGATGACCGTTGGTCAGTACGCCAAGAGCGAAGGCATGACCATCAAGAGTTTTGTTCATTACGTTTTAGGTCAGGTTGGTTAATACTTCTGAGAGCAAGAATTGATTCTTTTGCCTAAAGAGTTTTGTCCACCAACTCTGAGTTAACCGACGAGTTTTTCAAAACCCCGCAAAACAGTGAAAACATTGTTTTGCGGGTGTTTGTATGCCTGGACATCGGCTTATATTTTTCTATCACTGCGAGAGAATTGCTATGTCTTCCACGGACGGTGGTGTGACGTCACCACAATATCGTCGAGTTATTCTGAAGTTGAGCGGCGAAAGTTTAGCGCACGCTGGCGAGCGTGGCATTAGCATGGATGAAGTCAATGCAATTGCACTTCAGATCAAAAATGCTCATGACCTCGGTTGTCAAATCGCAGTCGTTGTGGGAGGTGGCAATATTCTTCGTGGCGCTCAGTTCAAAGGTAATGGTGGACCAGCCATCCACGAAGCAACCGCCCACTACATGGGTATGTTGGCAACCGTCATTAACGCTCTTTCCTTGCAAGACCCTTTGGAAATGATCGGTATCCCAACTCGCGTTATGTCTGCAGTCAAAATGGATGGCGTCTGCGAACCCTTCATCCGTCGACGTGCCATCCGACATCTCGAGAAGCGAAGAGTCGTCGTGCTTGCCGGCGGCACAGGCAATCCCTTTGTGACCACCGACACCGCTGCAGCGCAACGAGCTTTAGAATTGGAAGCTGACATCGTGTTGAAAGCGACCCGTGTCGATGGAGTTTACAGCGATGATCCAGAAAAAAACCCTCACGCTGTGCTCTATCGTGAGTTGGATTACGATGTTGTGATCGAAAAATCTCTACGAGTAATGGATGGCACGGCCATCGCATTGTGCCGAGAACACAAAATGCCCGTCTTAGTTTTCAACTTTAAAAAGGATGGCAACATTGTTCGCGCGGTGAGCGGACAACGTGTTGGTACTAGGATCGGCCCACGACTGAAGCCCGGCGAACCGTTGCTGGCTCTAGCGTAATTTAAAATCAACCAAACGAGCCTCTCGTTGGCAACTCAGAAATCAGATTGGTGTCGATACTTACTTTTCTCGCGCTCCATCAAGCAGGAACCACATCATGTCGACAGAAGATATTCTTCTCGATACAGAAGACCGCATGGAAAAAGCGATCTCCATTCTCAAACATAATTTGGCTGGTATCAGAACAGGCCGAGCTAACCCGGGGTTGGTAGATTCCGTACGAGTTGAAGTGTACGGCTCCCAAACACCGCTGAAACAACTTGCCAGCGTTGGTGCTCCTGAACCGCAGCAGTTGGTCATTCGACCTTTCGATCCCAGCATCATCAAGGAAATCGAAAAAGCCATCGTCGCTAGCGATCTTGGACTGAATCCGCAAAGCGATGGCCGCTTGATTCGACTCAATATTCCACCCTTGAGCACTGAAGTTCGAAAGAAAATGGTAGCACGTATCAAGGAGCTTTGCGAAGAAGCAAAAGTCTCAATCCGAAGCATTCGTCGCGATGCAAACAAAGCTGCGGATACGGCGGAAAAAGATAAGGCCATCAGCGAAGATGATCGTGATAAGCTGAAAGAAGAGATCCAGGAGTTGACTAAGAAGTACGAAAACGAAGCGACCGATGTGGCAAAAGCCCGCGAAAATGACGTAATGGAACAATCGTAGAATCCCATTTTCGGATGTTGCGATTAAACTGTTGGCAGTTTCTTTCCTTTACCTAAACCGACGATTGGCCAACCTGAACAGTCGCCTACCCTTTTTTCGGTAGGCGACTTCGGGCACCTTGCTGAGTGAAACCGGAACGTGAGTGGCAACACACCCAAGCCGTTGGAATTCTTTTGCCCTAAATGCAATCAGCAATTGAGGGCTTCGACACAATTAGCTGGCCAACGGCTCGTTTGTCCCAAATGTCAACAGCAGGTCAAGGTGCCGGGCCAGTTGTCTAATACATCGGACGATTCCAATTGGCTTGACCTGGAAAGCTCTTTGGATTCCATTGGGAATTCCGCTGCCTCAACACCTCTATCGCCAGTTAAAGGCACGGAACAACGATCGAAGGAACCAAATTCTACGCCAGAAGTTGCTCCCAAAAAACCAACTCAGGAATTCTCTTCATCCACTCTAGCTGTTCCGTCCCAAACAACGGTACCAACGAGCCAAATTCCTCAAGTTTCTCCAAGCGATCCACTGCCACTCGCTCCGCTTGCGGGTAAAGTTGACGACGACTTACCGATACTCGAGCCTCTTGCCCCAACGAAAGGCAATCGTAGTTTTGCATCCGACATCATGGCCTCGGTTCCTCTTTTTCCCGATGAACGCGAACTCCCAGGTGACCTGGGAAAGTCGATTCCTGCGGGCGCCGAAGTTGAACCAGAAAGTCACAGTTCCGAATACCGTATCGTTTGCAAAACTTGCGGTACGCCACAATATGTGAGCCCTCGACGAACAGGTAAGGCGATTCGATGTCCAGATTGCTACAGCGAATTTAAAGTTCCACCTCCTCCACCAAACTGGGATCCTAAAGCCGCAAAATCCAAGATGGCTAAAGGACAAAGGTCTACGGATGATTTGAAAGTTGCTGACGCCGCACTCTCTGAAACCCCCGATTCAATATCCACGAAGCAAGCTGCTCGCGATATTCTGCAAAAAGCGGAAAGGGAATCCATCGATCAAGAATTGGATAACCTGTACCAAACAGTAGATTTTGATTCCAAACAATTTCTTCGACGCAATTTTATTTTGTTTACAGATCCAAGCTTGTGGATTCACGCATTGCCGATAGGAGCTTTGCTGGGAATTCTTTTCTTTGTTTTGAAGTCCACAGAAGGAAGCGAATTTCTGGGAAAACTTTCCACTCCGATTCGATTTATTTTCGGAGCACTTTGTTGCGGCTTCCTACTCGCTGTTACTTTTGCATGTGGCACTGCCGTTATGGAAGCTGCTGCGAATAAACGCTGCCGAATCACTCAGTGGCCCCTTTTTACGCCAGGCGACTGGATTCGCGATAGTTTGCCAGTCGTTGTAGCCTGCTTTTTGGCGTTGGCGCCTGGCGGTCTTTTAGGCTCACTACTTCTCCCAGCCTCTGGTGGTTTAATCTTAAGCCTTCTTCCACTTTTGCTTTCCTTTTGGTTGCTGCTTCCGATTTTTCTCATATCAATGCTCGACAATCAATCGATCACCGCTCCAATTTCCGGAAAGGTTTTGAGTACGTTCGGCAAGCACAGCGAAGCATGGGGATCGTATTATTTCAAATCAGCCTTGGTCGGCTTCGTCGGCTTTATAGCGTTATCACTAGCTACGACCAGTCCTATACTCGGTTTCGCTGCAGGCCTTTTTATTCCACCTGCAGTGTTCTTTTATTTGAGTCAGCTCGGTTCGCTGGGCGCCGAAATATCTGACTGCCTCGATGTGCAAATTGGTAACGATGAAAGCGACTCATCTTCGAACGATGACTTACCTGCGTAACGAAAGGCTACCGTTATCCGTCGAACACTTTCTGCAGTTGATTGGCTGCGTCGCCAATGCCCGCAATTCAAGTGAATAAGTAAAGCACTTAAGTCAAGAGGTATCTGAGGTAAATGACAATTCTCCCTAGAATGGCCGATAATGGTTTTCATCGCAGCGCCACAGCCTTTGAAAGAGCTTGTGAATTGATGCCTGGAGGCGTTAACAGTCCCGCGCGAGCATTTGGAGGTGTGGGAGGCCATCCTTTGTTTATAGAACGGGGAGAGGGTCCATTTCTTTTCGATATCGATGGCAATCACTATTTGGATTACATCGGCAGTTGGGGACCAATGATTCTCGGCCATGCTCATCCAATCGTTCTCGATGCGATTCATCAAGCGGCAGCACTGGGTACCAGTTTCGGCGCCCCCACGACCCGCGAATCAGAACTTTCCGAACTGATTATCCAAGCAGTCCCTTCGATCGAAAAAGTGCGTCTAGTGAGCAGTGGAACCGAGGCGACCATGAGCGCTATTCGACTTGCTCGCGGTGCTACGGGCCGAGAGAAGATCATCAAGTTTTCTGGTAATTACCATGGCCACGCGGATAGTCTTCTGGTCGCTGCAGGCAGTTCGGCTGCAACCCTTGGTGTTCCCGATTCCCCAGGAGTCACAGCGGGAACTAGCCAAGACACCATAGTTCTAGAGTACAACGATACTGAAGCGATCCATCGCATTTTTGAGCAGCATAGCAACCAAATAGCATGCGTTATCCTAGAGCCGGTTGTTGGTAACATGGGCTTGGTGTTGCCTTCCGATAGCTTTCTCCGAACGCTTCGTCAGCTTACCACTGCCGCGGGTTCCGTTCTGATCTTCGACGAAGTGATGAGTGGTTTTCGAGTTGCTTACGGCGGCGCCCAAGAACGATTTGGGATTACACCAGACCTTACAACACTCGGCAAGATTGTCGGCGGCGGCCTACCTCTAGGTGCCTATGGAGGGAAGAAGGAATTGATGGATCAAGTTCTGCCGGCAGGTAAGGTTTTCCAAGCGGGAACCTTAAGCGGTAATCCACTTGCCACCGCAGCCGGCATTGCGACCTTGAAATTATTGCGAGACACCCCCCCCTACGAATACCTCGAACAACAAGCCGCAAGACTCGCAACTGGACTATCCAACGCCGCCAAGTCGGCCGGTATCCCACACCGATTGCAACGCATGGGTAGTATGATGACTCTGTTCTTTGTCGATCACGAAGTGACGAACTGGACTACAGCTTCTCAGGCGGACCGAAAACGATTTGCGGCTTACTTTTGGGGCCTGATCCGACATGGTGTTTACATGCCATGCAGTCAGTTTGAAGCGTTGTTTTTCTCGATGAAACACTCTCCGGAACATATCGACTACACGATCGATGCCGCCGCGAAAGTTTTAAAGTCGCTGGAGTAACTTAAAACTAAACACATGAAAGAAGACCGCTTCTGTTGATCTAAAGCGACCTTTTATTCCACCATTCGATAGCAATCTGACTACTTCAGTCTAAGCTTCGGCGATGGATTCCCGCATCCACCTCGCTTGTCAATGTCATACTGGGCACGAGATCATAGAGAACTCGTGTCGGTAAAATGCTTTGAACTTATTGTTTAACGATAATGGGTCGCATTCACTTTCGTGAAAGTTAGTTCTTAGCCTTTCGCTCAGCCCATGGAAGATTCTTTGCGAAGCTTTTGACTCGCTTGCTCAAAAAGGAGTCGATGACTTTCGACATATTCGGTTGACTTCCCACAAACTGAGCCTTCTCAAGACTTGTATCGGGTTCAATGATCCATAAATTGCTCGCGTCAACATTATCCGGGTCGAAAGAATGCGTCTTTTCGAGGTTCTTTTTCATGCGGCTGATATTGGCGTGCTGATCAGAATTTCCGCCAGCCAACAACAAGAAGCTCAAATTGCGACAGATCGGATTTTTTATTGCGTTGTCGGCGTTCATTCCTTTAAGTCCCATCTCTGGCGAGATCATGATCACTGCCTTGACATCCTGCCCCTGCTTTAAGCCAGGCAAAGGTGGATAGCTCCAATCGTTGATGGCCCAGAGAGTACCGAACATACTTCCTTCGCCAATGCCGATTACGGACAATAATTCGATATTGAGTTTTCCGTCATTGTGTTGCTGCAAAAGGAAATTCTTCAAGGTCTCCATATCTTCGGCGACAATAAATCCGAAGTCCACTTTTCCCATCTTCTCAAGATCGATCTTTCCATCGCGAGCAACCGCCGCGTTAATGCTTTTCCCATGGCCTCGCAAGTCTGGTACGAGTACTGCATAGCCGGCGGCTTGCAGTTCCTTTGCCATCTTGTAGTAAAGTGCTCCTTGCTCTTTCCAAGGATGCAAAAGAATAATCGGGGCAGCCTCTTTTTCTTGGTTACTTGCGAAGTACACGGCATTCAATTGCAAACCTGTCTTCTTGGTGACCAACTGGATCGCCTCGGGCTCAGGTATCTCTTTCTTATCACCACTTTTTGGCTTATCTTGAGCGACAGCAGGCTGAGCAGAATAAGGAGCCACACACAGCAAAGCAACCGCTAGAAGCAACCAATTCGACTGAAGAGATCGTTTCACCTTTTAGACTCCACAAGATAACGGCTTAGGGGTTGATAAGTTGGCCAAGGAGCAACTCCCAATAATACCACTTTTCTTCGAAATTTCCTCTCCCTCTGAAATAAATAATCCTAGCGGATCCGGTTAATATCTCTGAATTCCGGATAAAGCTGCTTTGTTCAAATTCTGGCCACCTATCTTGGACGGCTGGCTCTGAACCCGATAGACTATTGGAAGGGCGAACGCTCGTCCATTTGCTTCAATCCATTTCCACTCGACGCCCACCCAAGGAACACTCCGCGTGAACACCGGTTGCATCGAATTCCTGCCTCGTCAAGTTCTTGAAAAATCAAAATGCTTCCTTCGCAATCAATGCATAATCGCGTTAACGTGTGCTGCCTGTCTTTCGCTGGGTAACCCTTTACTAGCCCAGAGGGACCTGAAAGATATTCCAGTTCCCGATACCAAAGCGGAATTGGCGGCTATGCTGGTTGATCCGAATTTGGAAGTGAACCTGTACGCCAGCGATCCAGCGATCACCAAGCCGATTCACATGAACTTTGACGAGAAGGGAAGATTGTGGGTTGCAACCAGCGAAGTTTATCCCCAGATTCTTCCAGGCGAAACTGCGAACGATAAGGTTGTCATTTTAGAGGATAAGGATCATGACGGCGTTGCCGAATCATCGACTGTTTTTGCAGACAACCTTCTTATTCCGACTGGCATTCTCCCCGGCGATGGTGGTGTCTATGTCGCGAATAGCACCGACCTGATCCATCTCTCCGATAGCGACGGAGACGGCAAGGCAGATAAAACAAAAATTGTTTTGAGTGGTTTCGGTACTGAAGACACTCACCATCTTCTGCACACGCTGCGTTGGGGGCCCGATGGTCGAATGTACCTCAATCAGTCGATTTATATTCACAGTCACGTGGAAACGCCTTTCGGTGTAAAGCGTCTAGATGGCGGTGGTATTTGGCGCTATGAACCAAGGACTGATGAGTTAGAAGTGCTCTGTCGCGGTCTGGTTAATCCTTGGGGACATATCTTCGATCATTTCGGACAATCCTTTGCAACCGACGGTGCCGGTGGAGAAGGTATCAATTATGTCTTCCCCGAATCGGTATTCATGACCTCACCTGGCGCAACGCGTTGGCTACATGGCCTAAACCCAGGAAGTCCAAAGCACTGTGGACTTGAGATAGTGACTGGAGACCACTTTCCTCCAGAATACCAAAACCGTTTTATCACCAATGACTTCCGATCGCATCGCGTATGCATGTTCGAAGTTACTCGCACCGAGGAAGGTTATGTCAGCGTACAACATCCTGAAGTCATTCGATCCGAACACCGCGCCTTTCGTCCGATCGATGTGAAGATGGGCCCTGATGGAGCTTTGTATGTCGCCGACTGGTACAACCCGATCATCCAACATGGTGAAGTTGACTTCCGCGATCCGCGCCGTGACCGAAAGCACGGCCGCATTTGGCGTAT
>JBEGUT010000106.1:0-9653 GCA_041178745.1 Planctomycetota bacterium
AAAAGCGTTCTCCAACAATCGTCGGTTCAGTTCCTTGACTTGCGAGTCATTTAGGGCCGCAGTACCTGTTGCGATCAAATCCTTGGTGTTAGATCTTTTATCTGCAGAAGGCCACGCTTCAGCTTGGTAGAGTTCGCGATCCTCGAGCACTTTATTCATCGAGCTAACAAGCGAGTCGACCATATCGCGCTGGGAAGATTTTCTTTCCTCAGCTTTCTTTTCAAAGTATTTCTTAAGCCCATCTTTCGTTTCTTGCGGCAAGCGTTCGCCAATTCGTTTCTGCGCATCGCTACCTTGCCCTTTCACGGCAGAGTCAATTTGCTTGATAAAGGCATCTCGGTCTTTAATGTCCGAAACCTTCACTTCAAAAGACTGCTCCTCGATGTATCCAAAAGGAGCTAGTCCTGCCAGGATCAACGTCCAAGCTGCAAGCAATATCCAGAGGACGCGTGAGGAAAGCGCCTCGGAGAAGGAATCGGCAAGCACTGCAAGATAGGGCTTCATAAACTTAAAGATCGCTCTTTGGTTATTGTGCAGACGGAGGAACTATTTGGGCAGCGAACGGATTGGTAACCGTCGACGTGGTACCATCGCCATCGGTCTCATCAACCGCGCTCAGGAAGACCTGCTCAAGACTTGGCCGATGAGGATCCAAACGCAAGATGCTGAGCCCCGCATTTCGCAGCAGGTCGATACAACGATCGATATCCTCTTGCCGATTGGTTCGCAATTCGACACGGCAATAGGTAGCATCACCTAGAGGAATCACGACAACGGAAAAACTCTTCGATAAAACCGACTCGACTACCTCTGGCGTACCGGCAACTTCCAATCGAACTCGCGCTTCTAGCGACTGGGAGAACTGTGCGATAAGGTCTTGAATTCGCCCAGCACCCTTCAGCTGCCCTTTGGCCATGATGGCCACGCGATCACAAATCAGTTCTACTTCCTGCAAAATGTGACTATTGAGGAAGATCGTCTTCCCCTGCTCACGCAAATGGGCCAGTATTTGACGGATCTGCGAGCGACCGAGCGGATCCAACCCATCGGTGGGTTCATCCAAAATCAATAGGTCGGGATCATGCAGGAGCGCTTGCGCTAGCCCCAGCCGCTGACGCATCCCCTTGCTGTACTTTCGAGCCAGTTCGTTCTCTCTTCCTTTGAGTCCCACTAACTCCAGCAATTCAGCCGATCGCATGCGGATCGTCTTTTCATCCAATCGACTAAGTCGCCCATAAAATTTTAAAGCGCCGATCGCGGTATGATGCTTGGGAACATTCAGATTCTCTGGAAGATATCCCACACGACAGCGGGCCGCTTTAGATCCGGCAGGAAGGCCCAACAGATTTGCATCACCCTGACTTGCACGAATGATGCCAAGCAAGACTTTGATCAGCGTAGTTTTGCCGGCCCCGTTAGGACCCAGCAGGCCAAATACCTCCCCCCGATCCACTCGTAATGTCACGCCGCGAAGAGCGTGAAAACTGCGTCTGAATAGCAAACCTTCCGAGTAGGATTTCTGAAGACCAAGTACATCGATTACGGGGACAGCATTCATGGATTCACTTTCGATGGCCAAGCCCTTCGCAGACCGCGGGCGATTCGGCAAACCGCATTCAAGAAAGTGTACCTAATTAGCCGCTAGCTGGATTCGGGTAGAAACTAAAGTTTAGCGAATTTTGTTGTCACTCTCAGCGAACTCCTGCCAGGAGTCCGCTGGGGCACCAACAAATTTCCCAGCTAAGGAGCCAGAATTCCAGCCAAGATCAATAGCCATCCAGCGACTACGACCATGACCGCCAAAATGACTAATCGCACCCAAATCCCAGTTGTCGGATGCGACCAGACTCGAGTCGAAACCGGCTCGGTCGCAGCAGAAAGGGCCCGCAAGCGATGCTCCGCTTCTTCAAACAATGCAGCTTGACAGTTTTCTAACAAACCATACTGCAGAGAATACTCCAAAGCCCCGTAGTAGTGGTGGACATTGCCCCAAGGATCAGGTCCAAGCGCTTCAAAGAACCAAAATTGCCGTCCATAATTCTCGTCGGTTTCGGCATCAAAAAAAACGCAGCGAAGATTGTCTACCCGCGAATGCTGAGGATTAAACTCCTTGCTCCACAAACACTGCTGCGCATGCTCTGTGACGGTTTTCCAAATCTGTTCGGAAAACTGCAAATGGCTCGCATCGGAAGTCATAAAAGCTTACTCCGTGCTGTAAATTTGACCTCAGATGAAATAAGAAGACCGAAGAGAGCCATCAGTTGGCTGCCCTAGAACGTTTCGTTAGTATAGAGTCGAGAAAAGCCGTGCCATAGCACGTTTTTTTGATTTCCTATTAGAGCAAGCATTTTTTTGGTTTTTCTACTCGCCGCGGTAGCCCTTACCAGAGCCTCTTGCCTCCTGAAAGGTGGTTGGTCGATCGATCCGGAAACCTGGTCGAAAAAGCAATGTAAAAAAACACTGAAAAAACACTGTAAATTGAAATCTAAAGCCTCGAAATCGTTCCTTTTTTCTTAGAATTCGCCAATGTTCGAACGTCGATCCCTTCGCTGGCCTATCACTATAGCGGTCATTATGATCGTGCTGTTGATCGCGCTTGCCGTTGGCTGGGTTTTGCTCAATGTGGCGGGCGCCTACTCCAACGGCGAACGAGCAACGCTTTACTGGATCCTCCTTTCGGCAGGCTCTGCCATCTTCGTTTGTATTATTTTTGGAATCGTTTTCTACCTCTGGCTGAGCATCCAACAAATCAATCTGAACCGTCGCCAATCGAACTTCATCGACAGCGTCACCCACGAACTCAAAAGCCCCATTGCCTCTCTCAAACTTTATCTGCAAACACTCGATAGAAGACAAGTCACAGAAACTCAGCGTAGCGACTTCTATCATTCGATGATGGCCGATGTCGACCGCCTCGATCAATTGATCAATCATCTCCTAGAGGCTGCTCGAATCGAACGCCCAAAATATTCCAACGACACCGAAATGGTTTCGCTAGAAGAAAGTATCGAGCACTCCATTCAAGCCGCTTGCAAACGCTACAACGTCTCCACCGACTGCGTTCATCGCAACCTTGAAAACCTTGCGATCATGGCATCAGCACACGACATGAATATGTTGATCGGCAACTTGATCGACAATGCCGTCAAGTACGCGGGCACTCCACCTCAAATCGCCATTCATCTTGAGAGTGTTCCCGATAAAGATGGGTGCCGAATCTTGGTGATCGATAATGGACCAGGTATTCCTAAGCACTCTCGTTCGAAAGTCTTCGGTCGCTTCTATCGTGTTGGCAGCGAACTTGAAAGAAGCAAACCGGGAACTGGACTTGGTCTCTTTATCGTGCGCACTTTAGTGAAACGATTCGGTGGTCGTATTCACATCCAAGATGCACCTTCAGGTCAAGGGACACAAATCGTTGTGCAACTTCCAGGCTGTTTCTCCACAGAAGAAGCCGCTAAACAAAAGCAACTGGCCTCGCATCTCTCCCCAGGCTCACCCCCAATTCAATCCTCGCCTAATTCATGATAATTTCAACTGTTTAGCCATAATCAAAGATGACCTCACGCAAACACATATTGATCGTTGAAGATGAACAGCATCTCGGGGTTGGGATTAAATACAACCTCGAAGCCGAAGGCTACCGAGTCACCTTGGTCAATGATGGCCCTACTGCGCTGAAAATCGTACAAGGAGATCATTGCATCGACTTGATGATCCTCGATCTGATGTTACCAGGCATGAGTGGCTACGCGGTTTGCGAAACTCTTCGCGATGCTGGATATGACATGCCCATTCTTATCCTCAGCGCGCGAAGCTTGTCCGAAGACCGCACTCGTGGTTTTGATGTTGGTGCCAACCAATATCTCACCAAGCCCTTCGATCTCGATGAATTGCTCAGCCGTGTCAAGAATCTACTGCGTCTCTCACCGCGAGGTCGATCCACACCTCCTCGCGAACCTAGAGAGAACATGAATGAACTAAAGTTCGGTGATGCCTACGTAAACTTCCAAACCTTTGAAGCCCGCGTTGGCGATGAACCCGTTCGCTTGACTCAAAAGGAATTACAACTCCTGAGATACTTCGCTGATAACGAAAGCCGAGTTATCAGTCGTCACGAACTGCTGGCAGAAGTCTGGGATATGCCTGGCGATGTGCAAACTCGATCCGTCGATCAATTCGTGAGTCGACTGCGCAAAGCGTTCGAAAAAGATCCCTCAAACCCCAAACATTTCTTGACCTTTCGCGATGCAGGCTACCGCTTCGTCAGTGAACCAGCCAACTGATTCAGCAACACAGCCAACACAAAATCGCTAGTCAAAGCGTGAGTCTTCGAAATACTGAAATATTCCGCAGTTTTAAAATCAGCCGCGATCGAACAGACTACTTCGTACTTCGTCTTCCAACGTCGCCCTATCTTGCATCGCTTTCTGAAAGTGCTCTTTCGATAGACTGTAAAGAACCGTTTCTTCTTGTGCATCGATGTGGGCATTGCGCGGCTGACCGGTAATCAAAGCCGCTTCACCAAAGAAATCTCCCTCTTTCAATTCCGCGATTGCTGTCTCCGAAGCGCCTCGCCTTACAGCAACTCTTCCTTCACGTATCAAATAAAACTTATCACCCAAATCACCTTCGCGGATGATGCGCTGCCCAGCGTTCCAAGTCTCTACTTGCATCTTGTCAGCGACTTCTGTGAGAGTGCGCGGCGTCACCCCATCAAACACACTGCATGATGCCAACATCTGACCGATGATCGATGCCTCTTTCACCAAAACGTCACTGACGATCCGACCATCGACTAAATTGACGATTCTGTCGGCAACATCTAGGATCCGATTATCGTGCGTCACGATAATGATCGTCACCTGCTCGCGCTGCGCTAGATCGCGAAACATTTCTACCACCGTGCGACCACTCTGCTCGTCCAAAGCAGCCGTAGGTTCATCCGCCAATACTAACCGCGGACGATGAACCAGCCCCCGAGCAATAGCAACTCGCTGCTTCTGACCACCTGAAAGCTGCTTTGGCTTATGATTCAAACGAGCCCCTAAGCCGACTAATGAAAGCATTTCCTGAGCGCGTTTGGTCGCTTGGTCCCTGGGGAGATCGGGCTCGACCAACTCCAAAGCCATACGAACATTCTGAGTCGCCGTCAGTGAACCGAATAAATTATGGGCTTGGAAAATGAACCCCAACCGCTGACGCAATTGCCGCAATTGACTGTCGGTTGCCCGGTGCAAAGGCTCATCCAGCACCTCCAATTCGCCATACTGCACTCGACGCAGTGTCCCAAGAAGAGTGAGCAATGTCGTTTTTCCCGAACCGCTCGGTCCGGTCATGATAATGATTTCGCCAGGATAAATCACCAAGTTATTATCGAACAGAACCTGCTTTCGCTGCTCACCTTCACCATAAAAATGATCGACTTTTCGCACGGCGATCGCCGGTTGCCACTGGCCGGCTGTTTTGCGACGCAGTTCGGGATTAAAAGCCGTAGCCCGAAGCGGGTTGCGTTGCGATGTTTCCTGACCAACCATGCCTGAACTCCCCTCCCAAACTCCTTCAACAACGATGCCCCACCACGACAGTGGATTCCCCAGTCGCCCTGCAGTTAGGCTTCTACAGTTCTCTACAGAACTTGTCTCTAGAGATCTTAAGTCCCTATAGATCGCAACGCGGCAGAGTGCTAGTCTAACCGACCAATGTAACATCATTGACTCGACCATTGGCTCTGACTCCAAGCGGGTAGTCCCAAATTCATGATTCGCCACTCAGACATCCATTCGCTCGCTGTCGCGGGACATCCGATCAGGACGTCCCAGACAACGACACAGAAAACGGCATCAACCTATCCAGCAATGCCTGGATTGCTTGCACTTTCGCGAGTTTTTTCCTTCGCCAATTGGATTCACCTGTGGGCTGCGATGGTCGTCTTTCTCGTTGGCTGTAATTCTTCGACACAAAACAGTAATGCCCCGACAAGCGGTGGAGGAATTCTGACCCGAGGAGCGCGCGTAGCCGCCCAGGGGCAATTGAGTCCAGCTGCAGGAATCGTCCGTATCGCAGGAACCCCTGGGGATCGAGTTTCGGAAGTACGAGTGCAAGCGGGAGATCTGGTCGACCAAGGAACTGTATTGGTTCAGTTTGCCAGCCGTGAACTGCGCGCGATGGAAATCGATGTTGCCAAACAGAAACTGCAAGAAGCGGAACAAACACTCGCCTCCAAGAAGCTGGAACTCGAGGGTCAGATCCTGGCTGCCGAACAAGAAGAAAAACTTGCCGATATCCAGCTGCAAGGTGCGACTCGACAACTCGAGCTTGCTCAAAAATCTAAAGCCTCCGTCGACCTTGCTAATAAGGGAATCGAACGCATGGAACGTCTGGTGCGTGATCCCGCCACTTCGCAACTTATCCCTCGCAACGACGTGGAAAAGCAACAACTGCAACAGCAGCAGATCTCGGGCGAGCAGCAGGCCGCTGAACTATCTGCTGAGAGCGCGGTCAAACTTGCTGAACTTCAAGCCGAAACCGCGAAGAAAAAACTGGCGGCTATACGCCAAAGCCAACAACTCCTCATCGAATCATCACCTATCGGCTCGCTGACCAAGCAATTGCAACTTCTCGAACTACAGCTCCAGCAAACTCAACTAACGGCGTCTGCGTCAGGAAAGATATTGCGAGTCGATGCTACTGCAGGTGGTTCGGTTGGCACCACGCCTATCATTGAATTCGCTGACATCTCCAAAATGGTTTGCAATGCAGAAGTCAGCGAGATCGATATTCCGAGGTTGAAGGTTGGGCAAAAAGCAACGATGACTTCCCCTGCCCTATCCGAGCCCTTAACCGGCACCCTGCAGCGTATTCAACCTATCATCGGAGTACCTCAGTTCCGCCCCTCGAACCCTTTAGCGCCTGTCGATTTTCGAGTCATCAGCGTCACTATCGAACTCGATGACGCCAGCGCAAAGATTGCCAGTCAGTTCATTCAATTGCAAGTCGATGTGACCATCGATGTCATTAGCAATGAGAGTGCAACACCCTAATCACCTCCAGCCATAATGAACCAAAGTGAAGAGTTGCCAAAAGGAATTCGATGGATCCTGTTAGAAATCGATTGTTCCCTTGTTTTACGAGTACGTCTCTTCGCAATACTTTTTGACGGGCTAATAAACCTTTAGCGATTCTTAATTTGCAAATCGTTGCTTTCACGAAAGCTTATTCTTAAACATCAAAGCTGGAGACCAATCGCATGCGATCGATATTTCGCCGCACACCGATGGCTCTGCTTAATGTCCTTCAATTTCCTGTGCGCACTGCAGTTTCCGCTGCAGGTGTAACGTTTGCTTTGTTACTGGTATTCATGCAACTTGGATTTCTCGGCGCTGTTTCCAATACGGCAACGATTCTTTACAACCAGCTTGACTTTGATATCGTCGTTCGCTCACCAGATTACCTCCATTTGTACGAGACGCGAAATTTCGATCAGAGTTGGTTGACCTGGTGTAAAGGGCAAACGGACATCGCAGAAGTAAAACCTTTTTGGATCGATCTGATGCGCTGGCAGAATCCGGTAGACCATCGCTTCCGAGCTATCGCACTGCTGAGCTATCGACTGGATCAACCCGTATTTCTTTCCTCGAAAGTTCTGATCGATCCCGTAACCGGAGAAGATAACTCTCACTGGCTGCATAACCCGAGAAACCTGCTGATCGATTCCGCAACACGCAAGGACTTCGGACCTAAAAATGGAAAGCGTTACACCATCGCAGATGTCGGCACTGAAGTGATGCTCAACAACCAACGAGTTCGCATCGCCGGCCTGACCGAGATCGGAACAGGCTTAGCAACCAACGGTCAAGCGTTGATCAGCCAAAATGGCTTCGCCAAGAGTGTCGCCTGGAACGCCCATAAAAAAGTCAGCTTGGGCTTGGTGCGACTGCGTCCTGGAGCGGATCCGGACGCTGTTGTTCGGCGTCTTAATACGCTGATTAAAGGAAACACTTCGGGCAGCGGAATGGTGGAATTCGTCACTCGCAAAGATGCGATCGCGATAGAAACACGTCGTTGGATTCGCGAAACACCGATCGGGATTATTTTTCAAATGGGCGTTCTGCTTGCACTGATGGTTGGCACAACCGTCGTCTATCAAGTTCTAGCCACCGATATCGCCAACCGAATGCCCGAATATGCAACGCTCAAAGCGATGGGCTACAGTCCTTTTTTCCTTAGCAAGATCGTTCTTACCCAAGCTCTATACCTTGCAATCCTCAGCTTTTTACCAGCGTGGCTTTTGGCCGAAGCTCTTTACCGAATCACAACTCGGGCTGCGGGCGTTCAGATTACGATGACCTACGAAAGAATCGTCTTTGTCGCTGCAGCCGGTATTTTGATATGCTTCCTCAGCGGTATTGTGGCTTTAAGAAAACTTCAACGAGCCGAGCCAGCTTCGTTGTTTTAGCCGATGATCGATTCAGGACACTCGGAGTGGCCCATTTATTTTATGCCCATGATTAGCTTGTTCCGTTACCGAACACCGATCGCCTGGAATAATCTTGTTGCCGACCCGCGCAAATTCTTTTGGTCGCTGCTGGGCATTGCATTCGCCGTCTTACTGATGTTCGTACAAAATGGCTTTCGCAACAGCTTGTTCGATAGCAACGTTCGCTTGATTCGATTACTCGATTGCGATCTGATTGTGGTCAGCAGCGCACGTTATAACCTGGCAACCGAAATTCGTTTCGACTCAAAAATACTTCAGCGTGTTTCTTTGCTCCCGAATCTGCAGCAAGTTACGCCGTTGTATCTCGAAAGACTCGCGTCACCAATCCGTGTTTCGGGTAAACCGAGTCGCCCCATTCGCGTCATCGCGGTCAATCCGCGAGGCACAGTCTTTCGCGATAAAGCGTTACAGGCATCGCTTGAGCGACTCCAGCGTCCTAAGCAAGTCCTCCTAGATCAACGATCGAAAAAAGAATATGGATTCGATCTTAAGTCGCCCGCAAAAATCCAGTCGCAACATATTGAATTGGCCAATCGCAAAATTGAGATCGCTGGCCAAATTCCTATCGGTACCGACTTCGTTCATGATGGTAACCTGATTCTTTCTGCCGCCGATCTAGGCGAGCTTTTTCCAATGCGCAATCCGGAAGGCAAACCGCTGGAAAAAATTGATCTGGGCCTAATTCGCTTAACCGATCGCTCTCAGATCGAAACTGCGCGCCGAGCGATCGAGGAATTAGCCCCTGAAACCATCGATGTCTTCACGCCCGAAGAGTTAGCTGCTCGTGATATACGATTTTGGGGATCGAACACTCCGATAGGCATTATTTTTGCGATCGGTACGATCATGGGTTTAGCCGTGGGCACCATTATCTGCTATCAGATTTTGTATAACGATATCAGCGACCATTTGCCTGAATTCGCTACGCTAAAAGCCATGGGCTACGATCGCTATTATTTCGTCACACTTGTGCTTTGCCAAGCAATTTACTTAGCCTGTCTCGGTTTTATACCAGGCCTGATAGCAACCGAATTGCTCTTTCGCTTGTTGACCCTATTCTCAGGCTTGATCATGGAACTCAATGCCATTCGCATCTTCTCGGTCTTTGCACTCACCATTTTGATGTGTTGCTTCAGCGGATTACTGGCGGTGC
>JBEGUT010000107.1:0-9642 GCA_041178745.1 Planctomycetota bacterium
ATCAGTTGCGTAGAGGAGCCACGAGGATATGGGAATCGTGAAGAGTTTACCGAGCAAGGATTTCTTTCACAGTCATCGGTTAAAGATCATTCGGTAGCCAGTTATCTGACCAACGATTATGCACGACAAAGGCTCGACGGCGAGTTAGTATTCGTTGCTCATGGCGAGTCTCGAGTTTTGTTGTGTGGACAGCAAGTTAATCTTGAGGATATCGAGTCACTGATTCGTGAGTGCCCTGAAGTTAGCGATGCTGCCGTTGTAATACGTGACGACTTGGCTGATGAGCCAGTACTGGCCGCTTACATTTTCTTGAGTCGCGAAAAGCTATCTAGCGTCGACAAGAAGCAAGTGTCGAGTCAGTTGCGACAGAGGTTGCGAAGTAATTTACCTTCGCATATGGTACCCGGTTACTTTATCTTCAACAGTGAAGTACCTCTGGCGTTGGATTGGAAGTTAGATCGAGCCTCGTTCACTCCCCGGCCCCAAGATGTAGTCGATTTATCTGACGACTTTGTTGCGCCAGCGAGTAAGGCCGAGCAGAAGTTATCGGCGATTTGGCAGGATGTGTTGAAGTTGGCGAAAGTTGGAGTTAATGACAATTTCTTCGACCTCGGGGGTACATCGCTACTCGCGGTAAGGGTCTTTCAGCGAATCACGTCGGAATTTGATCGTAAGCTACCTTTAGCGACTCTCTTTCGATCACCAACGATTGCTCAGCTTGCAGCTACCCTCGATAGCGTCGGCTTGTTGAGTCAAGAGGGCTGGACTTCATTGATTCCAATTCAACCGAAGGGTGATCATAAGCCACTGTTTTTGGTTCATGGTGCAGGTGGTAATGTTTTGTTATATCAGGCACTCGCGAAGCGTTTGGCTCCACGATACCCGCTGTACGGATTGCAGTCTCAGGGACTTGATGGCGAGAGTGAGCCTCTTAAGAGTATTGAGGAGATGGCAGAACGATACGTTAGAGAGATACGTGGAGTGCAGTCCAAGGGACCTTATTTCCTTGGAGGTTACTGCCTTGGGGGAACAGTAGCCTACGAGATGGCACAGCAACTACGCCGAGAGGGGGAAGAAGTTGCGTTGGTTGCGATGCTGGATACCTATAACTTTAGCCGAGCGCTCAAGTCGAGTTTCATTAGTTTCGTGCTGCAGAAGATAAGGTTCCATCTTGGAAACTTCATTCAGCTACGACCGAGCCACATGGTGAGTTATCTCAAAGAGAAAATTCGTGTTGCTCGAGATGGGGAGCTCTCAAATCTACTGACTTCTCGTCCTGGGTTTGATACCGAGGAAGCTGGTGGTAGGGCAACTTCTGGAGCGGAATTGGCCGTACAGACGATCAATGATAATGCCGCGGAGGTTTACAATCCGAAACCTTATCCTGGTAGGGTAACGATTTTCAAGCCTCGTATTAACTATAAGTGTTATCCCGATCCAAAAATGGGGTGGGGGGATCTTGCGCTGGATGGGTTGGACATTGTAGAGTTCCCATTCAATCCGCATGCGATGTTGGTAGAGCCTTATGTTGAACAATTAGCGGACGCTTTGATTCAACGCTTGGCAAGGGTCGAACTGCGTGGTGAGTTAAGTGGACTAGGCAATAGTAGCTCATTAAGTTCTGAGCGTGATCGCCGCGAGTTGTCCCTACGATGAGTGAACAAGAAGGTAAACATAGGCTTGTTAAGGGTGATCTTGTCGAGGTTCGCTCTGCGGAAGAGATCTCAGCGTCTCTGGATGAGCATGGAGCTTTGCATGGTCTGCCATTTATGGAAGAGATGCTACCTTATGTTGGTCAGCGATTTCGTGTCTATCGTCGTGTTGAATATTTTTCATTTGACGGTGACGATCTCTGCCAGGATGGATCGTCGGTGCGAGCTTTCCCCGATGATGATGTGGTGATACTAGAGAACACCCGATGTTCAGGCGTTGCGCATGGAGGTTGCAAACGAGGTTGCTCGATTTTTTGGAGGGAAGCGTGGCTGAGGAAAGTTTCTGAAGGAAGCATGCCCGCTCACCTAAGTAGTACGGAATCGCTTGCATCTCGTTTACGGAATACGGATTCGAGCGATGCGGGTAGGTACTTTTGTCAGTCGAGCGAATTACTCAAGACGACTCGTCCTCTTCGATGGAATGAACGGCTCAGAAGATGTTGGCGAAATGTACTTTCGGGTAACGTGCGAGCTTCGGAGATGGTTCGCAATATTCTCGTTTGGTTCAAGGTGCGTGGGCGTGAGCGTCTCTTTGGGGTCTATCCAACAGGTAGCTTACAGAAGACTCCCACTGAAGTTCTTGATCTTCAGGTTGGGGAGATAGTTGAGGTAAAGAGTTTGAAGGAAATATTGCAGACGCTCGATCGTCGAGGATGGAACCGTGGACTGCATTTTGCACCTGAAATGATTCCGTTTTGCGGCCGGCGATTGCGAGTGGCCGCACGAGCCGATCGCATGATACGTGAGGGGACGGGTGAAATGCGAACGATGAAAAATACGGTTATTCTAGAGAACTGCGTATGTGATAGTGCGACGTGGGCATTCGGAGGATGTCCGCGTGAAGATCATATCTACTGGCGCGAGATTTGGCTGCGGCGAGTTACTTGAGTTTTGCTGAGCAACTTGTTTTTCCATTGCCAAACAGACAAATTGTTTTTGTGAGATATCTTTGAATTCTGATATTAGGCTGAGATAGGAGGTCACTGTTTAGTAGCCTCGAGCTAATAGGGTCAGCGAAAGGCGCGGAGATAGAATACTCCTTATCGAAAAGGTGCAGAGCTGATACGCCAAGCACCATCGATTTTCGTGAATAGGAGTTTTGCTGGTTCACGCTTGACTTGGCGACCGCGAAATCCAGCAGCTTGCACAAACGATTGAATGCGATCTGTAAGAGAGATCGGTTGGTTGGAAGTTTGGGAATTGGTGTCCAACTCTGTCTCAATATTGGGATCTCTAATTATTGCGACAACAGTTCCTTCGGCATCTTTTTCAGTGATGCGATTTATAGAAGGTAATTCGAATCGGTGATAGCTTAAGTGGTGAACGATACCGGTTGAGCTAGGGTGGAGGTCTTGTGAATGGCGGCTGTAGCTTTCTATGAACAGCGGTTTAAGTTGCTCAATCATTCCATCCCAGTCGAGATTTAAAGGCTGCACTTCTCGTTCCCAACGTTGTAGTTGTTCTTGTCGGCGTAACCTTAGTCGTTCGCGAATCGCTTCCAACTCCTGTGGATCTGTTATACCGCTGAGGTCGGTGCGCAGACTCGCGAAGCGACCAAGGATCTGTGATGGAAAGTTGAATTGTCGAAGGATCAGGTCACATTGATCTGACAGATCCTTAGCGTCGGAAAATTCATTGATGCTCTTGAAGATGTTGTAAGTGAACTGGGCTTGTTGAGTCCCCGAATAGCAACGGTACTCATCTTGCCAACTCTGTCGATTTACCGCCTTCATCCAGTATTTTGCTAGTTCTTGAGGAGACTCGAACTGGATCGCTGTCGCGGTGGCTTGGGGCTTTTGTGGTTCCTGGGTTAAGCAATAGTTGGGAGCGTTCAAGTTAGACAGAACCACAAGAATGAGAGCTGGATAAAGAAGCTCTCTGGATGAACGAGACAACTCACAACAAGACAGCAACGGGGTGAGGAATGAATTCATCACTATACCTTACTGTTGTTCGTTTATGGATTAGGTGCAAGCTGATCGCAATCAGCTTAGAGGGTATCGACTGAACAGTGCTGGGGTAAGACCAAAAAGGTATCGTTTTCGTAGAGGAGCCCTTGTCCCTTTTTCGTGCAGACGGCCAAAGAATCGGGTATTCTTTGAATGTTTAGTGCTCGAAAGGTGGGTAAGCAATGGACGTCCCGGCATCTTGCTAGTGGGAAAGGAACAGATATGCAGTCAGTAAATTGCTGCTTGAAATGCTTTGGAAACGATCGTTCTAGGACCCGCGTTGTCTGCTGGCTGATGATTGCAATCGGGCTTTCAATCTTAATATCTATTCGAGCTAAGGGGGACGAACCGGCAGATCTCATTTTTGTCAACGGCAGGATCGTTACGGTCAATGAGCGTTCGGAGATTGCTCAGGCATTCGCTGTCCGCGGAGACCGTATCATCGCGGTTGGGGATGGCAGTGACGTGCGTAAGCTAGCTGGGCCATCGACCATTCTTCGCGATCTCGAAGGGCGTATGGTTTTGCCCGGCTTGATCGATTCTCATGTACACGCACCTGATGCTGCCGTTTATGAGTGGGATCATGAAATTCCCGAAATGCGCACTGTTGAGGAAGTGCTTGAGTATGTGCGAAGTCGAGCGGCAGCGTTGGAGGAAGGAAAGTGGATTATTGTTAGTCAAGTATTTGTGACTCGACTTTCCGATCCACGTTTCCCAACTCGTTACGAGCTGGATCGGGTTGCTCCAAAGCATCCAGTCTTTTTTCGCACAGGACCAGATGCCGCTTTGAACTCGCTTGCGTTGAAACTGTGTGGAATTGATAGGAATTATAAGTTGACCGATGGAGAGCCTGGTTATCTTGAACGTGATCCGCAGACGCAGGAGCCAAATGGCATTTTGCGTAGTTGCTCGCGCATCGTAAAGGCTGAGGATCCACGCTCTAAACCAAGTTTCGAGCAACGGGCTGAACGACTAGAGCAATTGCTGCGTGACTACAACAGTGTTGGGATCACAGGTGTTTGTGACCGAGCGGCAAGCGAGGACGGAATCAAGTTATACGAATCGCTTTTGAGTCGCAAAGCATTGACATGTCGTGTCTTTCTCTCCTATTTAGTAAATGCTCAGGCCTCGATGGAGGATATTGAAAAGTCGATTCAAAATGCGGCTCGCCATGCGCGGCACACTTACAGCAATCGTCTATGGTTGCGTGGAGTAAAAATATTTCTTGATGGTGGAATGTTGACGGGGAGCGCCTACATGCGCGAGCCTTGGGGCGTGAGTAAAATCTACTCGATCACCGATCCACAGTATCGGGGCTTGCTTTATGTCGAAGCGAGTAAGCTTTATCAGATGGCCAGGTTGGCATTAGAGAATGATCTGCAGTTTACGGCGCACTCGGTAGGTGATGGCGCTATTCTTTCATTGATCGATGCTTACGAGCGAATCTCTAAAGACGATTTCCCCGTGAGTGACAAGAGGCCCTGTATCACGCATTGTAATTTCATGAGTGCAGAAGCGATCGAGCGGATGGCACGGCTAGGAATCGTAGCTGATCTTCAGCCTGCTTGGTTGGTGCTCGATGGAAAGACGTTGCTGAAGCAGTTCGGCGAGGAGCGAACGAAGTATTTTCAGCCCTACCGTAGCCTATTCGATAATCGAGTTGTCATCGGTGGTGGCTCGGATCACATGCAGAAGATCGGCTCCTTACGTTCCGTGAATCCTTATAATCCCTTTTTGGGAATGTGGGCGACGGTGGTGCGAATGCCTAGGGGTATGGATAAAGCCTTCCATTCGGAGCAGATGATTAGTCGCTATGAAGCGATCAGGCTCTATACACTCAATAATGCCTATCTGACCTTTGAAGAAAAAGAGAAAGGTTCGATCGAGACTGGAAAGCTTGCGGACTTTATTATCGTCGATCGCGATCTATTGCAATGTCCGGTCGATGAAATGGCTGATACCAAGGTGCTTGAAACGTATCTTGGTGGCGAAAAGGTTTATGAATTAAAGAAGTAGCGAGCATATGCTTCAGTCGCGCAAAAGTCCTTCATCCAGTTAAGGGAATTTCAGGTGGATGAACGTTTTGTAGCAGGTGATCTAGCTCTACGGTTTTTTGATCACTTCAACGGATTGTCCCGCTTGAAGTGAGCCAGCACGCAGTAAGACAACCGTTTCGGTACCATCGAGGCCAGCGGTCACTTCTACTTCGTCTCCAACTCGCAGTCCAAGCTCGATTGCACGATGGGTAATCTTGTTATCGATGACAACGCAGCATTTGTTTCCATCGGTGTTTTTGACTATCGCGCTGATGGGTAGCACAAGAACATCATCTCGTTTTTCGAGAAGAGTTTTCGTCGTAACGTAGGCTCCTGGTAGTATCTGTAGTTCGCTGTTGATTAGATCGATTTCGGCAGAGAGTGTTCGGCTTTGAGGATCCAATTGACGGCTTGTTCGAGTGATACGTGATTGAGTCTTTCCGCTCGGCAGTATTGGCGAAAGAACGGTGACCGGATCGCCTTCGTCATTGTTGTTATATCCTGCGTTTACCCAAATCGCTTCTGCTTCTGGGATGTTTATAAATACCCGAACTTTTCCGATGTTTGCAACAGTCATCAGAGCCTCGGTATGATTTGAGCCAGCGGGTTGGACGTAATGTCCAGCATCGACTTTTCGGCTTGTGATAATGCCATCGAAGGGTGCGAGGAGTTCGGTATACGTTAGCATTGTCTCCGCTTGGGAAATCTCTGCTTGAGCGACCTTTAGTTTAGCTTTTGCTGCTTCGATATCTGCCCGAGCCGTCAGCAGCTTAGCATCTGCTTCATTTTGTCGAGCCTTGGCTGATTCAATATTTGCCCGAGATTCTTGTCGAGCTGCCGTTGCTGCCTTGAATTGACTTGTTGTCTCTTCTGCTAGCTTAGCGGTTACAGAACCAGTCTTTACTAGCTGTTCCACGCGTTGACGCTCCGATTCCCATCTTTCATACTCGGCATCTGTTCTTCCAACTGCAGCTTCTGCTTGCGTTACCATGGCCTTGGCTGAATTTAAGGCTGCTTCGGCTGCTACTAGCTCCGCTTCAGTCTGTTTTACTTCAGCTTCTGCTTTACCATAGAGACCACGCTTCTGATCTAGTAAGTCTTTGTACTCAGGGGCATGAATACGAATAAGCAATTGACCTTTCTTGACAGAGTCTCCGATATCGAAATGAACGGATTCAACGTATCCTGAAAGCTTCGAGAGAATTGGTGTTTCTTCGAAGGCAACAACGCGACCTGGTTGTTCCGTAAAGAGTTGTAAAGTCTTTTTGGTCGGAGGGCCTGCAGTGACACGATCGACCGATGTAGCTTTGGTTGTAACACTACTGGGGCTAGGGGTGTCCTTGATATTGCAGCCCGTAAAAACGAGCAGGCACATAGTGAGTGGTGCGAATGAATTGCGGGCTGCTTTAATCATGGCAAACTGTAAGTAAGGAATGGTCAGGATAGAAAGTGTTGGCTTTGCGGATCTTCAGGATCTAAGGATGCAGATTTCATATTGGCAGATGATTGAAGAACGGCAAAGAACAGCGGAAGAAAAAAAAGGGTTGCTAGAGTGGCGGCAACAAGTCCTCCCAAGACAGCTCGACCGAGCGGAGCGTTTTGTTGTCCAGATTCTCCGAGTGCAAGAGCCATTGGAAGCATACCGGCGATCATGGCTAGGCTTGTCATTAAGATCGCACGAAGTCGGCTTCCCGAACCTTCGATCGTTGCCTGTTTTATGTTACCGATCTCTAACCGACGCTTTTCAGCAAAAGTGACGAGGAGGATCGCATTGGCCATTGCGACTCCGACTGCCATAATTGAACCGATAAACGATTGGATGTTGATCGTGGTGTTCGTTAGATAGAGGCTCACGACCACTCCAGTCACCACAGCAGGGATTGTCGAGATTGCGACAATAGATAATCGAATCGATTGAAAATATGCAGTGAGCAGAAGAAAGACTGCGACAATGGCAAGTCCCAAGCCAATCGCCAGCCCTGATTGCATTTCTTCCATGGGTGGGATTTGTCCTCTTATTTCTACAACGCTTCCGGTTGGGGGGGCACCTATTTTAGAAATCGCTTTTTGGACGAGGGAAGCGACTTCCCCTAAATCGTTTCCGACAAAATTCGCGGTGATGGTCACCTGTCGTTTCATGTTGTATCGGTCATATTGTCCGGGCATCGTGCCGCGTTCTAACGAGGCGATGTCTTGAAGAAGAACCTGCCCCTCAGCGGTTTTGCGAAGTGGTATTCGGCCTAACTGTGCGATCGAACCGATGGTCTCGACATCATAGGGTGTACGTACGACGGGTCTCGGTAATTCAACCTGGACCTGATAAGCAATTCCGCTTTTAGGATCTGCCCAATAGTTGGGGACGACGAAACGACTGGAGGAAGTGGCCGTGACCAATGCACGCGAAACATCCAGTGGCATCAAGCCGGCGATCCCAGCTTTCTCGCGATCGACATTGACCTGTACGGTGGGATAATCCATGGATTGGCCCAGTTGCACATCTCGAAGAATAGGAATCTCCTTGAGTGTGTTGCTCAGGTTTACTGCGAACTCTCGATTCTTGGCGAATTCAGTACCCGATACGACGACTTCAATAGGGGTAGGTGAGCCGAAGCTCATCACCTCGTTCACAATATCGGATGGTTCAAAAGAGAAGCGGACCTCAGGCATTTCCTTGGAGAGTCGCTCACGAACCAGTTCTTTCATCGCCTCATCAGATAAGTGGATATCTTTTTTAAGATCAACATAGAGAATGGCTTCCTCTGGACCTCGCGACCATTGATAGACGGCATTGACTGGAAAGTTCGAATGGATCATGCCGACGTAGCCAAGTGTGAGTTCAATATTTTCTGATCCGAGTACGTCGCTGATGATTTGCAAGGTTTGTTTTGCAAGCGCTTCGGATTTTTCGATATGGGTTCCATCGGGAGCACGCATACGAAGTCGGAACTGTCCTGCATCAACCGTGGGGAATACGGATCTTCCTAATCGAGGTGCAATCCAGCCAACGGTTGTAAGGCAGATCGCAAGATAGATGGCTATGAGAAGTAGACGAGAGGAAATAAGAGTCGATAGCATTCGCTCATAGCCTGCTTTAAAGTGAGAAAAAGGAGTTGATGCTTTGTTGTGTTCTTTTGTGGTCTTTAGCAGCCACACTGAAAGTACTGGCACGAAAGTGCTGGAGAGTAAATAGGAAGCCACCATCGAAAAGCCAACCGCCAATGATAACGGTACAAATAACGCGCGTGCCGCACCTTGCATGAAGAACGACGAGATAAAAACTGCGAGGATGCATAGCATGGCGAGCAATCTAGGAACAATTGTTTCCGTAGATCCATCACGAACCGCTTTGGCTAACGGGACACCTCGTTGCAGATGCGAGTGTATGTTCTCTATTGATACAGTTGCTTCATCGACTAAGATTCCAATCGCTAAGGCTAATCCACCCAACGTCATAAGATTGATGGATTGCCCGGTCAGCCACAATGCGAAGATGGAGCAGAAAAGAGAGAGTGGAATATTTAGCACTACGATCATAGCGCTCCTCCAATCGCGAAGGAACAGTAAAATCATCAGTCCCACCAGGGCCGCTCCGAGCAACGCTTCCGTCAACACGCCGCCGACCGCTTTAGTTACGTAAGGAGATTGGTCAAATTCAAAACGGACATCAATACCTTCGCCATCGGCACCTAAGGCCTCCTTCATCTTTGGTAGAGCATCTTTAATGTTATTGATAACGCTCAGTGTGGAGGCTTCAGCTCGTTTGGTCGCCAGGATGTAAACAGCACGGCGACCGTTCACCAGTGCATAGCCGGCGGGTGCATCGGCGGAGTCTTGTATAACGCCGAGGTCGCGAATGAATACCGGATTTTCGCCCATGCGCACCGGGATGGAACCTAACTGTTGCGGATCCTTGACCACGGAATTGACTGGCACGATGGGATAGGA